>NZ_DDRM01000019.1:0-293 GCF_002343105.1 Brevundimonas sp. UBA2416 | reverse complement strand
GCTTTCGCCGGGATGAGCGGATCAGGTTTCAGCTTTCGGTGTCCGCCCCGTCCGGCGCATCACCCTCGACCGCATCCTCATCGCCGCCGCCGCTGTCGGGCAGACGCTCGACGGAGACGACCTTCTCGCCGTCGGCGGTGCGGAAGATGGTGACGCCCTGGCTGGACCGGCCGACAATGCGGACCTGATCGACCGGGGTGCGGATCATCTGGCCGCCCGAGGTGACCAGCAGCAGTTCGTCTCCGTCCTCGACCGGGAAGGAGGCGGTCAGACGGTTGCCCGCCCGCCCGCCC
>NZ_DDRM01000006.1:16858-30942 GCF_002343105.1 Brevundimonas sp. UBA2416 | reverse complement strand
TCGTCGTCGGCCTGATCGGCGAACGGGGCCGGGAGGTCCGCGAATTCATCGAGGAGACCCTCGGCGAGGAAGGCCTGCGCCGCGCGATCGTCGTGGTCGCCACCTCGGACGAACCGGCCCTGAAGCGCCGGCAGGCCGCCTATATGACCATGGCGATCTCGGAATATCTGCGCGACCAGGATCTCGAGGTCCTGTGCCTGATGGACTCGGTCACCCGCTTCGCCATGGCCCAGCGCGAGATCGGCCTGGCCGCCGGCGAGCCTCCGACCACCAAGGGCTATACGCCCACCGTCTTCACCGAACTGCCCAAGCTGCTGGAGCGCGCCGGACCGGGTCCGGTGCGGCCCGACGGCACCACGGCGGGGCCGATCACCGCCATGTTCACCGTCCTCGTCGACGGCGGCGACCATGACGAACCCATCGCCGACGCCGTCCGAGGCATCCTCGACGGCCACATCGTCATGGACCGCAAGATCGCCGAGCGCGGCCGCTTTCCGGCCATCGACGTCCTGAAATCCGTCAGCCGCACCCTGCCCGCCTGCCAGACCCCGCCGGAGCGCGAGTTGAACAAACGCGCCCGCCAGTGCCTGTCGGACTACGGCAATATGGAAGAACTGATCCGCATCGGCGCCTACCGCGCCGGGGCCGATCCCATGGTCGACCGCGCCATCGCCCTGAACCCGGCGCTGGAGGCCTTCCTCGGCCAGGACAAGGACGATCACACCGGTCTTTCCGATTCCTTTACCCGGCTGGAAGCAATTCTGAATCAGGGCATGGTCCAGTGACCCTGACCCTCTGGAGCGCGTACGCATGAGCAACTGGGCCCAATCGCTGATCCGGATCTCCAACTATGAGGTCGAGACGCTGCAGAAGCGCCTCGCCGAGATCACCGCCCGCCGCGCCTCCGCCGAAATGCGCATCGCCGTGCTCGAGGCCGAGGCCGAGATCGAGCAGGACCGCGCCCGTGACGACGCCGACGCCGCCATGATGCTGCAGGCCTATCTGAACGGCTGGAAACTGCGCAAGGGCGCGGCCGAAGCCGACGTCGTGGTCATCGACGCCGAGGAGGAAGGCGCCCGCGACGCCCTGACCGGCGCCTTCGAAGAGCTCAAGAAATTCGAACACGTCGCCGAAATGACCCGGCTCAACGCCGTCATCGCCGCCGGCAAGCGCGAGACGGCCGCATTCGACGAACTGGGCTTGAGGCGGCGTGCGGGCTGATCCGCCCGGACTGAACCGCCGCGCCGTCCTCGCCGCGCCGCTGGCCCTTGCCGCCTGTGACCGCTTCGCCTCGGCCCAGACCCCGGCGGGTCCGCTGGCCCCGGCGCTGAAATCCATCCTGCCCTGTCCCTTCGGCGCGACGGGCATGACCTGGCAACTCGACCAGCCCGACTGGGTCGAGCAGATGCTGCGCCATTGCTCCCAGCTGACCCCCGAGTGGGAGCAGAAGATGGAGCGCACCCTCGGCCCCGGATTCAGCTACGATTTCGAGCCTTCCGACCGGGTCGTCGCCTTCGCGCGTGACAATGGCCTGCGTGTCCACGGTCATACGGTGATCTGGTATTCACAGGGCGCCGACGTCTTCGATGACGCGAAGCTGTCCCGCGCCCGCTTCGCCGCCGAGTACGACCGCTACATCTCCACCTTCGTCGGCCGGTACCGGGGTCGGATGGCCGGCTGGGACGTGGTCAACGAACCGGTGGCCGAGGACGGCGACGGCCTGCGCGAATGCCACTGGAGCCGGGCGCTGGGCATGGACGGCTATATGGTCCGCGCCTTTGAACAGGCGAAGGCCGCCGATCCGGACGCGGTCCTGTTTCTCAACGAATACAATCTCGAGAACCTCCCCCGGAAGGGCGCGACCTTCCTGAGGCTGGTCGAGCGGCTGCTGAAGCTCGGGGCGCCGATCGGCGGCATCGGCACCCAGTCCCACCTCGATATCGAGATCCCGGCCGGACAGATCACCGCCTTCATGCGCGACGCGGCCTCGCTTGGTCTGCCGATCCATGTGTCGGAGCTGGACTTCCCGATGGAGCGGGACGGCGGCCGGATGCCCGACCTGCGCACAACGGCCCAGAAGCGCGCCCAGCAGGTCGCCCGCGTCGGCGAACTGGCCGAGGCCTTCATGGCCCTGCCCGAGCGCCAGCGCTACGCCTTCACCACCTGGGGCCTGCGCGACACGGACAGCTGGCTGGTCCGGGCCGAGGGCAAGAATCGCCCCGACGAAAGCGCCCTGCTTCTTGATGCGCAGGGCCGGGCCAATCCGGCGTACCAGGCCGTGGCCGAGGCGTTCAGGGGCTAGGCCAGGACCGCCTCGATCCCCGCGGCCGCCAATTCGACCAGCAGGGCCTCGACCGCCCCCTCGACCTTCGCGAGGGTGCGCCCTCGCACCACCAGATGCGTCCCGATCTCGCCGACCGAACCGTGGCCGAACGGATAGCTGCCGAAGCTGATCTCGCGCTCAAGCCGCGCCGCCGCGGCCAGCAGGTCCGCGACGGCTCCCTCGCCAACGCCTGTCACCCTGATGGTCCGCGCATGCACCACCGCCCCGGTGCGCAGCCGCGGGGCCACATCCTCGAGCATGGCCGTCATGATCTTCGGCACCCCGGCCATGACGAAGACATTGCCGACCTGAAACCCCGGCGCGTCTGTCACCGGATTGGCGATCAGCGTCCCGCCCTCCGGTATCCGCGCCATCCGCCGCCGCGCCGCATTGAAGTCATCGCCATAGCGCCGCTCAAGGATCGCCACCGCATCGGGATGTTCAGGCAGGGCCACGCCGAAGGCCGTCGCCACAGCGTCGGCCGTGATGTCGTCATGCGTGGGCCCGATGCCGCCGGTGGTGAAGACATAGTCGTGGGCGGCTCTCAAGGCGTTCAGGCTGTCGACGATCTGCGCCTTGCGGTCGCCGATGGTCCGCGCTTCCAGCAGGTCGATCCCCAGCGCCGCCAGGAACCGGGCGAGGGTGTTCAGATTGGTGTCCTGCGTCCTTCCGGACAGGACTTCGTCGCCGATGATCAGGACAGCGGCGGTAGGGGAGGATTCGGTCATCTCCGCACGCTAGACTGCCGCAGTCGTCCGGTCATCGTGTCGCCTTGAGCATCTGTGCTATGATGGCCATCTGAACCGAGCCTGCCGCCTCCCGAAAGCCCCCGATGTACGAGACCCCCGAACTGGACAGCGACGCCTTCGTCCGCACCCACGAGATTCGCGTCTATGAAGGCGACGAGGCGTGGGAGGGCATGCGTGCGGCCGGCCGTCTGGTGGGACAGGCGCTGGACATGATCACCCCGTTCGTGGTCCCCGGCGTGACCACAGGCGAACTCGACGACCGCATCCGCGAGTTCACCCTGGACCACGGCGCCCTGCCCGCCTGCCTCGGCTACAAGGGCTATGAGAAGACGATCTGCACCTCGATCAACCACGTCGTCTGCCACGGCATTCCGGGCGACCGGGTCCTCAAGGACGGCGACATCGTCAATATCGACCACACCGTCATCGTCGACGGCTGGCACGGCGACTCCAGCCGCATGTATGCGGTCGGCGAGATCAACGCCCGCGCCCGCAAGCTCATCGACGTGACCTATGACTCGCTCGAGGCCGGTCTGGCGATGATCAAGCCGGGCAACACCTTCGGCGACATCGGCTACGCCATCCAGCAGGTCGTCGAGGCCAACCGCATGTCGGTGGTCCGCGACTTCTGCGGCCACGGCATCGGCCGCCTGTTCCACGACAGCCCCAACGTCCTGCACTACGGCCGCCGCGGCGAGGGCGCGACGCTCAAGCCCGGCATGTTCTTCACCGTCGAGCCGATGGTGAACCTGGGCAAGCCGCACGTGAAGGTCCTGTCCGACGGCTGGACCGCCGTGACCCGCGACAAGTCCCTGTCGGCCCAGTGCGAACACTCCGTGGGCGTGACCGAGACCGGCGTGGAGCTGTTCAGCGCCAGTTCGGCCGGGCTGTTCCGGCCGAAATTCGGTTGATCCGCCTCCCGGGCTGATCCCGCTGGACGTTCGCCTTTTGTTCTGACATCGTACCTCCGATTGAACCGGAGGCCGCCTTGTCCAGCGTGCTGCCCTTTCCGAGTCTGCCGACCCGCGCGCCCGTCGCGGGTGCGAAGCCCCCATCCACGCCCAAACCGCACCACACGGGCCACCGCGAACGCCTGCGCGACCGGGCGCGCGGGGCCGGGATCCATCACCTGCCCGACTATGAACTGCTCGAACTCTTCCTGTTTCGCAGCCAGCCGCAGGGCGACGTCAAGCCGATCGCCAAGGCCCTGCTGGCGCGGTTCGGCTCGCTGGCGGCGGTGCTCGCCGCCCCTGTCGAGGACCTGGGCACGGTCAAGGCCGAGGACTCGAAGGGCCGGACGAAGGGCGTGGGCGCAGAGACCGCGCTGGACCTCGCCGCCCTGCATGAGGTCGCGCGCCGGGTCATCAAGGAAGAGGCCGCCAAACGCACCGTCATCTCGTCGTGGACCGCCCTGGTCGCCTATGTCCGGCTGTCGCTACAGCATGAGGCGCGCGAGCAGTTCCGGGTGCTGTACCTCGACAACCGCAACCAGCTGATCCTCGACGAAATCCAGAACCGCGGCACCGTCGACCACGCTCCGGTCTATCCGCGCGAGGTCGTGCGCCGGGCGCTGGAGCTGTCGGCCAAGGCGATGATCATCGTCCACAATCACCCGTCCGGCGACCCGACCCCGTCCCGGCCCGACATCCACATGACCCGCCAGATCGTCGAGGCCGCCAGGGCGCTGGACCTCAGCGTCCACGACCATCTGATCGTCGGCCGCGACGGCGTGGCCAGCTTCAAGCAGCTGGGGTTGATGTGAGCGGCGGGACCGGTCGCGCCGACGCGGCTGACAGGGCGGCGGCGAGGGCCACGGCCCGGTTCGCGCCGTCCATGGCGATTTCCACGTCGGGCGTGATGCCTTCAATTTCATTGGTCCCGTCATTGAGGAACCGGGCGCAGTTGGGCGCCATCACATCCAGGGATCCGGCCTGCAGCCGTATGCGGCCGCCGCCATTCACATAGCCGCAACCGGCTCCGGCGGTGCGCGCGCCAAGCACCAAGGCGACACGGTTCTGCTGCAGCCAGGCGACGAAGTCCTCGGACGCCGAGCCCGTCTCATGATCGACGAGGATGAACAGCGGGCCCACCCAGTGGCCGTTTCCGGTCAATCGCAACGGCTCACCGGCCGGCGCCAGCACGGGGCAGACCGGCTCGCCGCGCCAGATGGCCGACCGGTCGCAGGCCGGATCGACAAGCCGCCCGGCGGGCCTGACCAGGGTCTGGTCGGTCATCAGGGCGACCACCTCGGTGACCCATTCCGTGCCGCCGCCATTGCCGGTCAGATCCACCAGAAGCCGCCGCGCGCCGCGTGCCTTAAGGTCGTCGATGGCCTCCATGAGGCTCTGCTGGAGACGGGCGCGGACGGCCATGCGCAGGCCACGGGCGGTCATGCCGGGGCGGAACGCTTCGCGGCAGGCCGCCAGATAAGAGTCTTCGCCCAGGGCCGCGATGCGCAGCACGCCCAGGTCGCCGGCGACGCCGGTGGCGAACGGGCCGTCCCGCAACGGGGCCCAGCCCGGCAGCCGGTTGAAGGGAAACCGGAAGCGAGGGTTCCCCACCTGTAGCCGGCGGCCTCGCAGGAGGCGACCGCGGCGGGCGGGTCGGGAAGGCGCGGCACGGCCGCCGGGCCTGCAGTGCCCGGCGGGCTGGAGCGGTCGCCGCGAACCAGCTTCAGATGGGGGTCCTCAAAGGCGCCGATGAACCGACGCAGTGCTGCGGCGGCCTGACCATCGGATCGGGCGCGCTCGATGGCCGCGCCTGTTTCGGCGTCCAGCGCCGCGAGGTCGAGGCCGCGATGGGAAACGATCCAGTCGAGGTTGGCATAGCGCTGCGCCATCTCCTGCTTGAGATGCTGGAAATCCCTGCGCCAGCCCGCGACGTCGAACGTCGCACCGCCCGACGCCGGGGCCGCCGATGCCAGGCCAAGGATCAGGGCTGACAGAACCGACACGGAGCGTCTCGCCCGGCTCGTGATCGCATGCCGCCGGGCGTCAAAGGTCGCCATAAAAACCCTCCGGGCGTCATCTCCCGACCGCAGGATACAACCAATATCATGGCGGGACGGTTCGACAAGCGAGGGAACCGGACGGGCCCCTCGCACAGCGCCCGGAGCTCCACCTCCACGACCCCGTCCGGTTGACCCTCGACCCGATCCAGAATCGCGGCACCATCGGTCATGCTCGGGTCCATCCGCGCGCGATGGTGCGCCGGGCGCTGGAGCTGTCGGCCAAGTCGATGATCATCGTCCACAATCACCTGATCGGCCACGACGGCGGGGCCGGCTTCAAACAACCGGGACAGCCGTGAGCGGCCCCTCGCGCAGAACCCTGCTGGCCGCCGCCCCTGTCGCGGCGCTCGCGACCTCCGCCCTTGCCCAAACCGCCGCTCCCGCCGTCATGGTCTCGACCTGGGACTTCGGCGCCGCCGCCAATGCCGCCGGCATCGCCGCGCGGGCGAACGGCGGCTCGGCGCTGGACATGGTTGAGGCCGGCGGCCGCGTGGCGGAAGCGGACGAGAGCAATTCCTCGGTCGGTCTGGGCGGCCTGCCCGATCGCGACGGCCGGGTGACGCTGGACGCCTGCGTCATGACCTGGGCCGGGGATATCGGCGCGGTCTGCGCCCTGGAGGACATCGTCCATGCCGTTTCGGCGGCGCGCCGGGTCATGGAGCGCACGCCCCACACCATGCTGGTCGGCGAGGGCGCGCGGACCTTCGCCCTTGAACAGGGGTTCGAGGCGCGGAACCTGCTGACGCCCCGAGCCGAGGCGGCGTGGCGGGAATGGCTGAAGACGGCGAACTACGCCCCCCGCCCCAACTCCGAGAACACCGACTGGCGCTCCATGCCCGGCGGCCCGAACAATCACGACACCATCGGCCTGCTGGCCATCGGCGCGGACCAGCGCATGGCCGGTGCCTGCACCACCTCCGGCATGGCCTTCAAGATGCGCGGCCGGGTCGGCGACAGCCCGATCATCGGGGCCGGCCTCTATGTCGATGACGAGGTCGGCGGCGCCACCGCCACCGGCGTCGGCGAGGATGTCGTCCGGGTCGCGGGCGCCCATGCCGTCGTCGAGGCCATGCGCCATGGCATGGATCCCACCGCCGCCTGCCGCAGCGTGATCGAGCGGCTGGCGCGTCTTCGCGGAACGAAGGTGGCGGGCTCGCAGGTCGCCTTGCTGGCGCTGGACAAACAGGGCCGGGCCGGGGCCTTCGCCCTCCAGCCCGGCTTCACCTATGCTGTCACCGACGCCGCCGGCCAGACCCGAATCGCGCGCGCCGGCGCCCTGTTCGAAACTCCATGACCATCCTCATCACCGAACGCCTGACGTTGACGCCCATGCAGGTCTCCGACCTGCCGGACCTGAATGCGCTATGGGCCGACCCGGCCTTCGCCACGGCCATCTTCCCCATCCCCCTGACGTCCGAGGACGTCTGGTTCCGCCTGCTGCGCGACATCGGCCATTGGGAGGCGGTCGGCTACGGCAACTGGGCGATCCGCGAGACAGCGACCGGCGACTATGTCGGCAGCGTCGGGGTGCTGGACTATCGCCGCATCCTCGACCCGACATTCGACGCGCCTGAGCTGGGCTGGGGCGTCGCCCCGCGCTTCCAGGGGCGGGGCATCGCTTTCGAGGCTGTGTCCGCGGCCCTCGCCTGGTGCGATGACACCCTCAACGCGGCGCGCACCGTCTGCATGATCTCGCCCGAAAACGCCCCCTCCCACGCCCTGGCAGCCCGCGCGGGCTTCACCCCCTATGTCGAGACGACCTACAAGGGCGCGCCCGTCGTTCTGCTCGAACGCATCGGCCGATAATCGCCCGACGTAGCCCCCCATTAAGGTTTACGCGCCATCATCTCCGGCGAGCCCGGAGACCGCCTGTTCCATGCCCATGCCTGTCGAAACGCTTCGCGCCCATCTGACCGAAGCCTTTCCCGACGCCGAGATCCTGATCGAGGATCTGGCCGGCGACGGCGATCACTATCGCGCGCGCATCGTGGCCCCCGCTTTTGCGGGCCTGCCGCGCGTCCGCCAGCACCAGCTCGTCTATGCCGCACTGAAGGGCAAGATGGGCGGCGAGCTGCACGCCCTGGCGCTTGAAACCTCCGCCCCGCCCCCCTCGTCCTCGACGGGAGATTGACCCCATGCGCTACCGTCCCTTTGGCCTGACCGGACAGGCCGTCTCCTGCCTCACCCTCAGCCTCGGCGCCCGCGACATCGGCGGCGGGCCCGAAGCCGGCCGCGAACTGATCTATTCCGCGCTGGAAGCCGGCATCAACTCCTATCGCCTCGAAAACGCCGACCCCGTGCTGGCCGAAGTGCTGGGTCAGGCGCTGAAACACGTCGACCGCAAGCTGGTTCAGGTGTCCCTGACCCTCGGCGCCGGCGACGGCCGCCGCGGCTCCGACCGCGACTTCTCCGCCCAAGGCATCACCTCGGCCATCGACAAGGCCCTGCACGCTTCCGGCCTCGGGTATTTCGACCTGGCCATCCTCGACGAGCCCGGCGACCACGAACTGCCGCAGTCGACCCTGAACGCCCTCAAGGCACTGCGCGCCACCGAGCGGGTGCGGCTGCTGGGCATCTCGGGCGACGGCGATGTGATGGACACCTATGTCTCGACGGGCGCCTTCGACGTTCTGGCCACGCCGTTCCACGTCAACGCCAGCTGGCAGGTCCGCTCGCGCCTGCGCGCCGCCCAGGAAGGCGACATGGCCATCTTCGTCTACGGCTATTTCCCCGACAGCCTGAACACGGCGAAAAAAGCCGCGACAGTCCATGTCCAGAAAAAGGGCTTCTTTGGTTTCGGCGGCGGACCCAAGCCTGTAGAGGGCCCGCTGGCCCATGCCGGCACCTTCGCCTTCCTGCACCGCACCAACAACTGGTCGGCCGAGGCCATCTGCCTGGCCTACGCCCTGACCGATCCGTCGGTGTCCAGCGTCATGATCGAGGCCAGCGACGTCGAGCGGCTCAACACCCTGTCCCAGGTGCCTGACCGCGACATGCCGCCCGGCCTGTCGGCCCAGATCGAAATGGCCAGGGTCGCGGGCGCCAAGGCGGCCTGACGCCCTTGACCGGCGCGCGCCCGGTCCATACCTGACGCCCTTCACTGAAAGGCCCGCGTCCGTGACCGATCAAGCAGCTGATTCCAATTCCGGGGCCGACCCCATCCACGCCTTCATCGCCGACACGCTGAAGAACCATGCGGTGGTCCTGTTCATGAAGGGCTCGCCCGACGCCCCGCGCTGCGGCTTCTCCTCGCTGGCGGTGCAGATTCTCGACCACATCGGCGCGGACTTCGTCGGCGTGGACGTGCTTCAGGACGAGGGCCTGCGCGACGGCATCAAGACCTTCAGCGACTGGCCGACCATTCCCCAGCTCTATGTGAAGGGCGAGTTCGTCGGCGGCTCCGACATCGTGCGCGAGATGTTCAACGCCGGCGAGCTTCAGGCCCTGATGGCCGAGAAGGGCGTGCCGCTCGGCGAGCAAGCCGAGGCCTGATGGCGCGCGCGGTCCTCGAACCCCGCGTCGACCGCGAGATCTTCGTCGTCCCGCTGGAGGTCCGCCCCGAGCACATCGACGACAACGGCCACGTCAACAACGTCGTCTATGTCGGCTGGCTGCAGGACGCCGGTACGGCCCACTGGAACGCCCGCTTCGACGATGCGACGCGCGCCCGCTGGTCCTGGGTCGGCACCCGGCACGAGATCGACTATTTCCGGCCGCTGATGCCCGACTCTGTCGGCGTCGTGGCCCGCACCTGGGTCGGCGATCCGCAGGGACCGCGCTTCAACCGCTATGTCCGCATAGAGGACGGCGAAGGCCGCGTCTGCGCCCAGGGCGTGACGGAATGGGTGCTGGTGGACGCGACGACCATGCGGCCGCATCGCCTCCCGGCGACTATGCTTGAGGCTTTTCAGCGATAACAGCTGTTCGGCGGTCCTGAATCTCCGCCCGGGCGGCCAGGCGGCGCCATTGCAGGGCCATGGCCGCGAAGTCAGCGCAGACGTCCGGTGGGTACGGTTCCGCCGCCCGCTGTTCGAGCTCCGCGGCCTTCGCCAGGCACTGCGCCACCGTAAACATTGTTGCCCGAACCGGGTTTTCGGGGATTGGTTCCGCCGCAAGCCTTGCACTCAGGAAACAAAATTCATGAGAGGAGCTAGCCAATACATGATATCAGTTATCTGGCGTGGCGTCCGGATTAAGAATCCGGATCCACTTTGTTTGCCGACAATACAAGACGGGTAAGGCTTTCGCTTCGCGAGTCTCCGGTAACTATTTGGAGGGCCAGCCTTGGCTGCCCCCACACCGATTCATTCCGGCGGTTCTATCGACCTGGCGCTCGCCGTGGTCGGATCATCGACCGCGCCCCTGGTGCTGCTGGACGGCGACCTGAACGTCATTGCGGCCAGCGCCTCCTTCTTCACCGCCTTTCAGATCGACCCCACGGGGGCCATCGGCGAGTCCTTCCTCGGCCTCGGCGACGGCGAATGGAACCTGCCCCGGCTGCGCTCCCTCTTGACCGCCACCCTGTCCGGCGCGGCCGATGTCGAAGCCTATGAGATGGAGTTGAAGAGCCGGCATCTGGGTAAGCGATGCCTGATGCTCAACGCCCACCTGCTCGCCTGGGGCGACGGCTCCGAGGTGCGGATGCTGCTGGGCATGTCGGATGTCACGGAGGCCCGGGCCAGCGAGAAGCTGAAGGACGACCTGCTGCGCGAAAAGGCCATCCTGCTGCAGGAGGTCCAGCATCGCGTCGCCAACAGCCTGCAGATCATCGCCAGCGTCATCCTGCAGAGCGCCCGCAAGTCCCAGTCCGACGAGACCCGCACCTCCCTGACCGATGCCCACAGCCGGGTCATGTCGGTCGCCGCCCTGCAACAGCAACTCGCGGTGTCGCACCTCGGCGAAGTCGAGCTGAAGCCCTATTTCGACCAGCTGTGCATCAGCGTCGGCGCCTCGATGATCCGGGACCACGACCAGCTGTCGCTGCGCGTCGACTGCGACGACACCTCGGTCGACGCTGACGTCTCGGTCAGTCTGGGTCTGATCGTCACAGAACTGGTGATCAACTCGCTGAAGCACGCCTTCCCTGGCGGACGCTCCGGGGTCATCACGGTCGGCTACAGGGCCCACGGCCCCAACTGGACCCTGTCGGTGGCCGACAACGGCGTGGGTATGCCCAAGGACGCCGAAAGCTCAACACCCGGCCTGGGCACCAGCATTGTCGAGGCCCTGGCCAAACAGCTGAACGCCCATGTCCAGGTCGTCGGCGGCCATCCGGGCACCACGGTGTCCATCGTCCACAGCCAGATCAGCGCCGTGGAAGACGAAGCCATGCATGGGCGGGCCGTCTGAGTTCCTGCGGTGTGACCTCAGGTCGGCGGCAGCTGGTACGGATTTTCGACCGACAGGCGTGATCCGGGGGCTAGGCCCAGCTCTTCGAACGACCAGCGCACCTCGGTCCCCTCGGGCCGGCTCTCGCGGCAGCGGTCTTCCCTGATCCGGCGCAGGGTGATGATCGGCCCGTCGCTCGAGGACCGCACCACCGGGGTGATGTCTTCCTTGGCGGTGCAGCCGTTGGAGGTGACCCAGAACACCGCCTCGTCCCGCGCGATGGCCGCGGCATGGACCGGTTCGACCTGACCGGGCATCTCTTCCTGAGGCGTCCGGAACCCGCCGGCGATCTGCTGCACAGCGGCGCATCCCGCCAGCGAGGCGATCAGGGCTGCCGTGGCGGCCAGCGTAGCGATCCGTTTCATCACTCCAGCCTCCTGCACCGAACCCTGAGCAAGCGGCAAAATGCGCCTGTTCGGAGGTCAATGGAAGACCGTTGCTGCGACCAGCAAAAAGGCCCCGGATTTCTCCGGGGCCTTCTCGGTGTTTCGCATCGTGCGCTCAGGCAGTGAGCGACCGCGTCGCGAGCGCCAGCGCCCTTACGACGAGTAGTATTCCACGACCAGGTTCGGCTCCATCTTCACCGGGAACGGCACGTCAGCCAGCTCCGGCACCCGGACGAAGCGGACCGAGAAGCCGCGATCGCCGATTTCGATGTAGTCGGGGATGTCGCGTTCCGACGACTGCTGGGCTTCGAGCACCAGCGCCATGTTGCGGGACTTTTCCTTGACCTCGACGACGTCGCCGACCTTCAGACGGTACGACGCGATGTCGACCTTCTTGCCGTTCACAGTCACGTGGCCGTGGCTGACGAACTGACGGGCGGACCAGACGGTCGGGGTGAATTTGGCGCGATAGACCAGGGCGTCGAGACGCGACTCCAGCAGGCCGATCAGGTTCTCCGAGCTGTTGCCCTTGCGACGCGAAGCTTCCTCGTAGGTCGCGGCGAACTGCTTCTCGGTGATGTTGCCGTAGTAGCCCTTCAGCTTCTGCTTGGCCTTCAGCTGCAGGCCGAAGTCAGAGACCTTCTGCTTGCGACGCTGGCCGTGCTGGCCGGGGCCGTACGAGCGTTTGTTGACGGGGGACTTGGCGCGACCCCACAGGTTTTCACCCATGACCCGGTCGAGTTTGTACTTGGCGCTATGGCGCTTGGACATGTGTCACTCTTCTTCGTGATGCGGCCCGGTCCCTCCCCAACTGGAGAGACGATCTCAACGGCGGTCCACGCATCGTCCGTAGTGGTTCACGCAGACGGGCAGGCCCGACGGCGTGAAGGGCGCGCTTATGACGGGGTCGGACCCATCCGTCAAGGCCGGGCGGCGGCTTCCGGAACCCAGACGAAGCCGTCGTCCCGTCGCTGGAACCGACCCAGGCCCGGGAAGGGGAAGTGAACCGCATAAACCCGGAGGTTACCCGCCGCCGCCCTCTCCAGCAGGGCTGCGCGGCTGGCCGTCGCGGTCGGGGCGTCATTGTCAAAGGCGATCTGCCATTCCGGCCGCTGAACCGAGATCACCGAATGGTGCATGGTGTCGCCGATGTAGAGCAGGCTGTCAGTCCCGGACCTGATCTCATAGCCCATGTGACCCGGCGTATGGCCGTTGATCGCGACCGAAGAGATGGAGGGGGTCAAGGCTGCGGCGCCCGGCTCGAACGTCTGGACCTTCGGCGTGATCGTTGTGACCAGCGCACCCATCTGGGCATTGGCCTTGAGGAACTCCCATTCCGCGGCGGCCATGCGGATCGTGGCGTTGGGGAAGGTCAGGCCGCCCGAGGCGTTGACCAGTCCAACCACATGATCGCCGTGGCTGTGGGAAATCAGGACGTCCGTGACCTGGTCCGGCTGCACGCCCGCGGCGGCCAGCGAGGCAGGCAGCTTGCCCGCGCCGGGACCAAAGCTGTTCCCCGCGCCGGCATCCAGCAGAACGACGCGCGCGCCGTCGCGCACCAGCAGAGGCTGGACGCTGAGGCTGAAACTGTCGCCCGGCAGGCCGTTGGCGGTCAGCACGGCAGCGACCTCGGCGGGCGTGCGGCCGACCCCCAGCACAGTGTTGTCATTCGGCACGCCAGTCATGCCGCCGTCGCGCAGGGCGACGACATCAAGCGCGCCCACCTTGAACGGGTGGATGTCCGCGTTGGCGGCCGGGGCCTGCGCGGCGACCGGATCGCTCTTTTCGACATCAGGGGAGCAGCCTGCGGCGCCCACAAGGGTGGCGAACATCAGGCTCGCGGCGGCGAGTTTCGTCTGCGACTTCATGGTTCAGCCTCCCCGCGATCGGGACCAGCCCCCGTCACGCTTGCGGTCACATAGGTTGCAGGCCGGCGCATGCCAGCCCGCGCGCCATGAAGTTTTTCTTCGTCGAGCCGTCAGGTCGTGGCGGCGGCGAACAGTTCATTGGCCTTGTTCCAGTTCACCACCGTCCAGAAGGCCTTCAGATAGTCGGCCCGGCGGTTCTGGTATTTCAGATAATAGGCGTGCTCCCAGACGTCGGCGGCCAGCACCACGGCACCCTTGTCCTCGGCCACATCCATCAACGGATTGTCCTGGTTCGGGGTCGAGGTGACCTTGAGCACGCCGCCCTGCACGATCAGCCAGGCCCAGCCCGAACCGAACTGC
>NZ_DDRM01000006.1:16409-16714 GCF_002343105.1 Brevundimonas sp. UBA2416 | reverse complement strand
CAGGCCCAGCCCGAACCGAACTGCCCCGCTCCGGCGGCGTTGAAAGCCTCCTTGAATTTGTCCATCCCGCCCAGATCGCGGTCGATGGCGGCGGCCAGTTCAGGCGACGGCCGGCCGGTCTTTCCCGACGGCGCCATCAGTTTCCAGAACAGGCTGTGGTTCCAGTGCCCGCCCGCATTGTTGCGCACCGCCTTGGGCAGGGTCGACATCGTCGCGAACATCTCTTCCATCGACTTGCCGCGCAGGGCGGGGTCGGCGTCGACCGCCTTGTTCAGATTGTCGACATAGGCCTGATGGTGCTTGCC
>NZ_DDRM01000006.1:12286-16298 GCF_002343105.1 Brevundimonas sp. UBA2416 | reverse complement strand
GCCTGATGGTGCTTGCCGTGGTGGAACTTCATCGTCTCCCGGTCGATCGCGGGCTCCAGGGCGTCATGGGCGTACGGGAGGGGGGGAAGCGTAAAGGCCATCGGGCGGCTCCTTCAATCAGTTCGGTCCGCCTGTATCTAGGCGCCCGTTCCCCCATCCCAAGCGGGACGGGCCGATTTCGTTCCTGCGGCTATCCGCCCGACCCCGGCAGATTGGCTTTCAGACAGTCGCGCACCGCCCGCCGCAGGTCGCCCGTGGCCGAGGCGAAATCCACGCCCTCGGCGTCGAACACGGCCCGCGTCGCGGCGTCCAGTCCGTTGGGCAGAGCCTCGAGCACCCGCTTCTCCCCCTTGGGATGCAGGCAGAAGCCGACCTCCCGGCACAGGGCGGCGAACATGGAAGCATAATCAGCCTGGTTCATTGTCTCGACCTGAAAAAGCGACCGGGCAGGCGGCCGCAGCCTGATCTGCGATCTGGTCGGCGATGGCTTCGTCCATCGGCCCAAGCAGCGCATCGTGTCCCAGAGTATGGCCCCGATCCGGGTGCGAGACGAACCTCAGTTGACCGGCAGGCAGGATGCCTTCCGCTGCGATACGTTGACGGTCCTCGCGCACCTGCGAGTCTCTTGAGCCGTAATGGAAGATCAGGGGCGAGGGCCAGCGCGAAAGCCGGACGGCGTTGGGCGTGTCATCCAGGAACCAGGACTTCCACCAGCGCCAGCTGGCAAGAGGCTGCTCGGCGTCCGGATAGGGCGCGTCATCGGCATGGTTGGCGAGGGCCGCCACTTCCCGGGCGTACCAGGCGGCGCCTTCAGCGCGGGCGCCGGCAATGTCGGCTGCGGTCCAGGACCCGTCCGGAGCCAGCAGGGGGGCCGGGTCCTCATAGATGCCCGCCGGCGTTTCGCGGAAATTGGCGCGAATCTCCTCGTCAGTGACCATGCCGTCGCCGTCGTCGTCCATCATCAGCAAGGCGTCCGGCTCACGGTCAACGGACTGCCATCGAATCACGGACGCCTTGCTCTCCAGCAGCCCGCCCATGCCGATGACGAGGTCTGGCGGAACGGCCCCCCGCTCTGCCAGCCCCGCGATATGGATGGTGCCTTCCGAATGGCCGAACAGGACCACGCATCGCGCCCCCAGACCCCGCTCGGAACGGGTCCAGTCATACAGGGCCTCGACATCCTGACTGAGGTTTTCAGGCGTCGCCGTGGGCGCAACGGCCTTGTCCGTCCGCTCTTCGCGCGGAACCCCGTAACGGGCGCCCCGACGGTCGAAGCGCACCACCGCCATGCCCCGTTGGTTGAACCGGGCGGCGAGGTCCAGGAATACGCGGTCTCCGGGCGTACCGGACCGACCGAAGTTGACATCGCGGGTGAAGACGCCGGTCCCCGCGACCATGATCACGACTCCGCGCGCCGGCCCTGCGGGCCGATCCGTCTCGCCCTGGATCATATACCCGTCGGCCGAGGGCACCTCGAAAGGGACGGCGTCCAGAACCGGCCCCGGCGCAGGCAGTTGCAGGCCAACAGTCAGTGCGACGGCCAGAAGGGTCATGGTCAAACAGGTCCTCTCAGCCGCAGGGCGTGGAATGCCACGTGATCGGCGATAAAGCTCGCCATAAAGAAATAGGAGTGGTCATAGCCCGGCTGCATCCGCAGCGTGATCGCCTGTCCCATGGCCTTGCCCGCGGCGACCAGCAGTTCCGGCTTCAACTGCTCGACGAGGAACGGATCCGCGTCGCCCTGGTCGATCAGGATGTCGTCGTAGTAGCCCTCGCCCACGCCGCCCTCAATCAGCCGCGCCGCGTCATGCGCCTCCCAGGCCTCGCGATCCGGGCCCAGATAGGCGGCGAAGGCCTTCTCGCCCCACGGACAGCGCGTCGGCGACGAGATCGGCGCAAAGGCCGAGACCGACCGGAACAGGTGCGGATGCCGCAGGGCAAGGGTCAGCGCCCCATGCCCGCCCATCGAATGGCCGCTGATCGACCGCGCCTTCGTGGTGGGGAATCCCGCGTCGATCAGGCCGATCAATTCCTCGACGACATAGCTCTCCATCCGGAAGTGCGGCGTCCACGGCGCCTCCGTGGCATCGACATAGAAGCCCGCGCCCTGCCCGAGATCGTACGCCGGATCGTCCGCGACCCTCTCCCCGCGCGGCGAGGTGTCCGGCGCGACGATGATCACCCCATGCGACGCTGCGGCCGCATAGGCCCCGGCCTTGGTTGTGAAATTGTCCTCGGTGCATGTCAGGCCCGATAGCCAGATCAACACCGGAAACGGCCCCTCGCCGCCCGGAACGAAGACCGACAGGGTCATGGGCGTGCCGGTCGTGGCGCTGTCGTGGCGCAGGTAACGCAGGGTTCCGCCGTGGACCTGATGTGCCTTGATCGTTTCCATATTTTTCCGCTCATCCCGGCGAGAGCCGGGACCCAGTTCTGTCCCGCTTGAAGCCGGCGTTTCCGGACATCGTTCCCGACAGCCTAACGAGACTGGTCACCCAAGGCGCCGGGTCCCGGCTTTCGTCGGGATGAGCGGTATGGAGAACATTCGCAATATTCAGGGCTGATCGTCCTCGGGCGTCACCACCCGCGTGGTGCGGCCGGCCTCGTCCATAAAGGCGATGCGCGCGGCGCCGTCGGCCGCCACGCTCAGGACCAGACGCGCCTTGCCCCCAGCGTCGCGCAACACCAGTTCCGACGCGCCCGACCCCTGACGGCCCAGGAAGGCGCGCTGCGACCCGCCCATATTCGCGGAAACCATGGCGGCCTGCTGCGCCTCAGGCGACAGGCCCTCCAGCCGCTCAAGCACCGCGTAGTCGATGGGCTCTTCGGGCCGATCAGTGACGACCAGTCCGGACACCCGGCGCTGGCCGCGCTGTGAGCCCATGAGCTGGACCGTTTGATCCTGCTCATAGCCGTCAAAGGTCAGGCTGCCGCCGGACGAGCGCACCCCATCCTGATCCTTGCCGCCGAAAATCAGGCCCCCGACCTCTGTGCCCTCCTCGTTCATGAACAGCATCCCGGCTGTGTCGCGCCCCGGGTGCGGAATCTCGCGGCCCCGATAGGGAATTTCGGGGAAGCTGGTCTGGTTGGAGATGACCATCCGCAGCGTGCCGTCCGGTTCGCGTACATTGATGCGCTGCACATCAATCTCTGTGAATCTCGCCGGGCCGACTCCCTGCACGGCGCCAGAAACCATCACACCGATGACCACGGCGGTCAGGGCGCCAGAATAGGCGATAAGGGCTCTCTGCGGGTCAAGCTTCATCGCTGCGCTCCGTGGCTTGGACGTTCGACGGCATCGACGAACGCGGATAGGCCAGCCTAACGCAGGCTTGTCCGTCAGGCCACTCGATGCAACGCGCACACCTTGTTGCCCGACGGGTCCCGCAGATAGGCAAGGTTCAGCGTGCCGAACGGGCCGTTGCGCTCGCCGGGCGGGTCCTCGATCGCCTTGCCGCCGGCGGCGACGCCCGCGTCGTGGAAGGCCTTGACCATCTCGGCCGACTTGGCCGCGAAGCCGATTGTCCCGCCGTTGGCGTGGCAGGCCGGCTCGCCGTCGATCGGCTTGCCGACCGCGAAGGCGCCCATGCGCGTGCGCCACCAGTAGCGGCCCTTGGCGTCGGGTCCCTGCCCCGGCTCGTGGCCCAGCGCGCCCAGCGCCGCATCGTAGAATTTCCGCGACGCCTCGACGTCGTTCGCACCGACGGTGATGTGGGTGAACATGGCTTCCCTCTCCTGACCTCAGGACAGTTTTTTTAAACAACTATCCCGGCGACGCAAGCCTCTAGAAGACCACCACGCTGCGGATGCTCTCCCCGGCATGCATCAGGTCGAACGCCTCATTGATCCGCTCCAGCGGCAGAGTGTGGGTGATCATCGGATCGATCTCGATCTTGCCGTCCATGTACCAGTCGACGATCTTCGGCGTGTCGGTCCGGCCGCGCGCCCCGCCGAAGGCCGAGCCGCGCCATACCCGCCCGGTGACCAGCTGGAACGGCCGCGTCGCGATCTC
>NZ_DDRM01000006.1:453-12152 GCF_002343105.1 Brevundimonas sp. UBA2416 | reverse complement strand
ACCAGCTGGAACGGCCGCGTCGCGATCTCCTTGCCCGCCTCGGCCACGCCGATGACGATGCTCTCGCCCCAGCCGCGATGGCAGGCCTCCAGCGCCTGACGCATGACCGTGGTGTTGCCGGTGCAGTCGAAGGTGTAATCGGCCCCGCCCCCGGTCAGCTCGACCAGATGCGCCACCACGTCGGAGACGTTCTTCGGATTGACGAAATGCGTCATCCCGAACCGCCGGCCCCACTCTTCCTTCGTATCGTTGATGTCGACGCCGACGATCATGTCGGCCCCGACCATCTTCAGCCCCTGGATGACGTTCAGCCCGATGCCGCCGAGGCCGAAAACGACGCAGTTGGCACCCGGCTCCACCTTGGCCGTATTGACCACCGCCCCCACGCCCGTGGTCACGCCGCAGCCGACGTAGCAGGCGCTCGCGAAGGGCGCGTCCTTGCGGATCTTCGCCAGGGCGATCTCGGGCAGGACGGTGAAATTCGAGAAGGTCGAACAGCCCATATAGTGGGCGATCGCCTGCCCCTTGTAGCTGAAGCGCGAGCTGCCGTCGGGCATGACGCCCTTGCCCTGCGTCCCCCGAATGGCGGTGCACAGATTGGTCTTGCGGCTGAGGCAGCTTTTACATTGCCGGCACTCGGGCGTGTACAGCGGGATCACATGGTCCCCGACCTCAACCGAGGTCACCCCCGGCCCCACCTCGACCACCACCCCCGCGCCCTCATGGCCGAGGATCGACGGGAAGATCCCCTCCGAGTCCAGTCCGTCCAGCGTATAGGCGTCGGTGTGGCAGATGCCCGTCGCCTTGATCTCGACCAGCACCTCGCCGGCGCGCGGCCCCTCCAGATCGACCTCGACGATCTCCAGCGGACGTTTGGCCTCGAAGGCGACGGCGGCGCGGGTTTTCATGGGAAGGCTCCTCTGCGTTGCGGTTCTTCTAGGACAGACGGGCGATGCTATGAAACCGCATGGCGCACAGAAACCTCGTCATCCTCACCGGCGCCGGCATTTCCGCCGAGTCCGGCGTCCCCACCTTCCGCGCCGACGACGGCCTGTGGATGGGCCACCGGATCGAGGACGTCGCCACGCCCGAGGCCTTCGCCCGCGACCCGGTCCTGGTGCAGGACTTCTACAACCAGCGCCGCCGCCAGCTTCCGACCGTGCATCCCAACGCCGCTCACCGCGCCATCGCCGACCTCGCCGCCCGCTGGCGGGGGGATTTCCTGCTGGTGACCCAGAACGTCGACGACCTGCACGACCGCGCCCACGCCGTGACCCCGCCCGCGCACGGCTTCGACCTGATCCACATGCACGGCGAACTGCTCAAGGCGCACTGCACGCGGACGGGCCAGGTCTGCGACTGGCCCGGCGACCTCGCCCCCGACCAGCCCTCGCCGCACCATCCGCAGGGCCGGCTGCGCCCGCACATCGTCTGGTTCGGCGAAATGCCCCTGCACATGGACCGGATCGAGGCGGCGCTGGCGGCCTGCGACCTGTTCGTCGCCATCGGCACTTCGGGCGCGGTCTGGCCCGCCGCAGGGTTCGTGCAACTGGCCCGGCGCGCGGGCGCCCATACGGTCGAGCTGAACCTCGAGCCGTCGCAAGTCACCGATCTGTTCGATGAAGTCCGCCACGGTCCGGCCACTGCGGTGGTCCCGGCGTTCTTCTCCAGCCTGACCTGACGGTCGGTCTTCGGTGACGATCAATCCCGCCACCCGGTTCGGCCCCGGGGATGATACGGGCTCCGGTTGATCAGCAGCGGCTTTGCGATCCCGACGGCTGACGATGTCTGACAGGCGCTTCCGGTCGCCCGCCGCATCCGCCAACAAGGCGCCATGCCCAGGCTCGATCTCCCGCGGCTTTTCGCCGGATCCAGATTCTCTGTCGCCGCCATCGTGCTCGGCAATCTGGCGCCCGTGTTCGGCGTGGCCTTCCTCGGCTGGGACGGCGCCCAGATCCTGATCCTTTACTGGTTCGAGAACCTGATTGTCGGCGCCTTGACCCTCCCGCGGATCCTGTCGGCGCGCGGCAGGTCGACGGCGGCGTCCGCCGGACAGCGGGCCGAGGCCATAGGAACGGGCTGCTTCTTCATGATCCACTATGGCATCTTCTGCCTCGTCCACGGCGCCTTCGCCCTCGCCCTTGCGAACGACATGGCCGCGGTTGACGGCGGCGGCGTCACAGCCGGGGTCTGGGAACGCACAATCAGCCGGTCCGACTTCTGGTGGACTGTCCTGGCTATCGCCCTCGTGCATCTGATCATGCACATCCGGGACTGGTGGCTCGCCGGGGCCTGGCGCGGTTCCAGCCCGATGGCCGAGATGTTCCGTCCCTATGGCCGCATCTTCGTCCTGCATCTGACGGTGCTGGGCGGGGCCTGGCTGATGGCCGCGCTCAATGCGCCCTCCTCCGCCCTGCTCATCCTGTGCTTCGGCAAGATGGCGCTGGAACTGGTCGGCCTGTTCGTGGGCGGCCGGATTCGCGGCGCCCCGACCTGACCGCACTGGGGTCGGACGTCAGGCGCCGTCCGCCGCCTTTCTGGCCAGCTTCTCGAGCACCCGGCCCCGCCCTCTCGACAGCGCCGTGATCACGCCCCGGAAGGTCGCCACCTCCTGCTCCGTGAAGGCCGCTCGCCCCAGCATCACCCGCAGGTTCTGGCTCATCGAGCGGAATTTCTCGGGCGGATGGAAGAAGCCGGCGGCGTCCAGCTCCTTCTCCAGATGCTCATACATCCCCAGCATCAGCGCCCCCGAGGCCGGCGGCTCGCCCTCGCGGAAATTCGGCGGCGGGGCGTCCAGCACCAGAGTCCGCCACTCATAGGCGGTGATGGCCACCGCCTGGGCCAGGTTGAGGCTCTGGTGGCGCGGATCGATCGGGATGGTGACGATGCCTTGGCACAGGGCGATGTCCGTGGTCTCCAACCCCGCCCGCTCGCCCCCGAACAGCAGGCCGACGCCGAGCCCCGAGGCGCGGTCGTCATACAGCACCCGCGCCGCCTCGCGTGGCGTACGCACCGGCTGGCGGGTCTCGCGCGGCCGGGCCGTGGTCGCGAACACCGTGTTCAGATCGGCGACCGCCTCCGCGACGCTGCCGAACACCTTGATCCCCTCCAGCACCCAGTCGGCGCCCGAGGCCGTGGCCCAGGCCCGCTCCTGCGGCCAGCCGTCACGCGGCGCGACCAGCCGGAGCTCGGACAGGCCGAAATTAGCCATGACCCGGGCCACGGCGCCGATGTTCTCGGCCATCTGTGACTTGTCGAGGATGACGACGGGGGGCGTGGGTTCGGACATCAGGCCTGACTAGCGGTTCCGAGCGCCGCCCGCACCCCGTCCAGATGCCGCTCATAGTTCCGCCACCGCCCCGACGAGCGCTGGTAAAGAGGCTCGCGCACCTGCCACACGCTGGCCGTCCGCACCGGCGTCGCGGCCTTGTGGAAGTCCAGCACCCCCTCCTCCCAGTCCAGCCCGCAATACGCCAGCAACCGCCCCACCGCCGGGCGCGGGTCGGCGACCATGGCGTCGTAGTCGAGGTCGAGGATGTCGGGATACAGCGCCTTCCAGTGCCGCATCAGCCGGACATACTGGCCATGCCAGTGCGCGAGATCCTCCAGGTCCAGCGCATGGCCCATGGACCGGTCCAGATGCAGGAACCAGTTGGACAGGATCACATCCAGCGGCTCGCGCACCGTGTGGACGATGCGCGCATCAGGGAACATCGCCTTGATCAGGCCGATGTGCAGGAAATTGTCGGGCCGTTTGTCGGTGACGACATCCGCGTCCGGCCGCGCGACCCGCAGCCCGTCGAGGTACAGGCCCCGCAGCCGCGCCAGCGCATCCGGCGCCGCGCCGGCCATGGACCCCGGATAGCCGACCACCGCCCGCGCCAGTCCCGGCACCAGCCCTAGCTCCCCGCCGCCCGTGACCCGACTGTGCCCGGCCATGATCTGTTCCGTCAGGGTCGAGCCCGACCGGAAAAGGCCGCAGATGAAGATCGGCGGGTCGCCGGCCTCCGCGACCGGCGCGGCGGGTTCGGGGAAGGCCGCAATGAGGCTGTCGATGAACCGCTCATGCGCCGTCCGGTCATAGCGGGCGCCCTCGGGGTCCGTGGCGCGGCTCGCGGCGTTGGCGGCGGCATAGGCGGCGAAGGCCTCGTCGTAGGCCCCGACCTGATCCAGCGCCCGTCCCAGCGCAAAGCCCAGCTCCGCCCGGTCGCCGACATGCAGGCCCGGCTGGCCCAATGCGGTCCGCAGCCCGGTGATCACCGGATCGTCCGGCCCGGTCAGCCGCGCCAAACCCGCCGATCGCGCCAGCGCCACCGGATGCCCCGGGGCCACCACCAGCGCCCGCGCATAGGTTTCCGCCGCCGCCTCGCGCCGCCCCATGTCCTCGTGCAGGTTTCCCAGATTCAGCAGGGCCGGCAGCCAGTCGGGCGCGACCGCCAGCGCCGCCTCCAGATCCTTCTGCGCCAGATCGGGTCGCCCCAGATCGTCGGCATGGATCACGCCGCGGTTCAGCCACGCCTCTTCCGGCCCGGAGACCCCGCGCTGCAGCGCCTCGTCATAGGCCGTCAGCGCCGCCTCGAACCGCCCGCACTGGCGCTCCATCAGGGCCAGGTTGAACCAGCTGTCGGGCAGGTCGGGGCGTATCGCCAGCAGTTGGCGATACGCCTGCGCCGCCTCGTCCGCCCGCCCCGCGGCGCGCAGCCTCGAGGCCAGGGCCATCAGGGCCTCGGCCGGTTCGATGCTCATTTCCGCTCATCCCCGCGAAAGCGGGGACCCAGTGATCTGGATGATCGGTGCTCGAGCGCTTTCCCCGACGGCGATCCTAAGCACTCTGCCTCGCGAAAGAACTGGGTCCCCGCGTTCGCGGGGATGAGCGGAGGAAAGAGTTCAGTCATCCCCGTACATGGCCAGCCAGGGATCGGCGGTTCCAGCCTCGACCTCATTCACCTTGACCGCCGGCCAGCCGATCGAGTCGTCCGCCGAATCCCGCCACGCCAGAATGAACATGTCGCGCAGCTCCGACGCCCCGGCCGCCAGCCGTGCGTTCACGAAGGCCGCGCCGCGCGCGTCGCTCCCGGCGAAACCGCCGGCCTTCTCGAGCCGATAGAATGGCGTCACCTGGGTCAGCGTCGATCTCAGATAGACGGGCACCCGCGCCCGCAGGTCGAACCCGTCCAGCGCCGGCGCGGACATCGCCGCTTCAACGGTGTCCAGCCGCGCTGTCCGCGACGTGAAGGCGCCCTCGAAGGCGCCGTGGGTCTGGCGGGAGGTGGTGAAGCCCTCGGGGTTGGGCGTGTCGCGGTTCCAGCCGTTGTAGTGGATCGTCGTGTGATGCGGCTGGGCGCCGTCGCCGATGTAGTGGCCCAGATAGCCCATGTCGCGCAGGATCAGGGCCTCGCGGCGGATGCGGTCCTCACGGTACCAGGCCCGCTTGCCGGGGTCCGTCTCGCGCCCCTCGGCGGCGTAGAGCACGCGCCAGGTGGCGAAGTCGCGCACCAGCTGCTGATACCCGTCCATGATGGCGTAGGGCAGATAGCCCGCGTCATCGACGTCGCTGCCCGCCGCGATCAGGGCGGCGTCATATTCCGACTTCAGCCGCGGCAGGGCGTCGATGGACGGTCCCTGCTCGACCATGATCCGGCCATCCTCCAGCATGTCGACGAAATGGGCCGTGTCGCGCTCGCGGTCGTGCGGCTGACCGCCGCCCTTGGTGCGGTCGGGCTCGCGGGACAGCTCCCCGACCTCGGCCGCCGCGGCGGGCGTGCGCAGGAAGGCAGGCATTTCGTCGGGCAGGCCGCGCACGGCCGCCATGCCGATCAGGCGGTGGCCGGTATTGCCCCAGGCGGAGACGACGGCAGGCGCCGCCATGACGGCGGCCCCCAGGGTCAGGGCGGCGAGGGCGACGGCGAGACGCTTCATGACGGACATCCGGACAAGGGGGATGGGTCGGGTTAAATCCACGCCGCGATGGCGTCCAGCGGCTTCTTGACCAGGGCCGCGGTCGGCACCGTCGCATCCACCGCCGGATGCCCCGCCACCAGCAGCAGGAAAGGCTTCTCAGACGCCGGCCGTCCGCAGATGTCGGCGAGGAAACTCATGGGCGCGGGCGTATGGGTCAGGGTGGCCAGTCCGGCCGAGTGCAGGGCCGCGATCAGCAGGCCGGTGGCGATGCCGACGCTCTCGGCCACATAGTAGTTCTTCTTGTCGTCACCGGCGTTCGGCCCGCCACGCTTCTGGCCGAAGACGGCGATCAGCACGGGCGCCGTCTCCAGGAACCCCTTGTCCGGGTCAGTGCCCAGCGGCGCCAGGGCGTCCAGCCATTCCTGCGGGGCCTTGGTCGCATAGAACTCCCGCTCCTCGGCCTCGGCGGCTTCGCGGATGCGGGCGCGCGCCGGTGCGCTTTCGATCACGCTGAAAAACCATGGCTGGTGGTTCGCCCCCGAGGGCGCCGAGCCGGCGGTCAGGATCGCCTGTTCGACCACGGCGCGCGGCACGGGCTGCTCGGAGAACTCCCGCACCGTGCGGCGCCCGGCCATGAGGGCGCGGAACGCGGTCGCCCGCCCGATCCGCTCGGCGTCGTCCAGGGGCCCATAGCCGGTCAGGGGCTGGCAGGGATGGTCGCGCATGACGGGCTCCGGACGGGGATCATCCCCGTCTAGCCTATGCCGAACGCCCCCTCCACCCGCGCAACCCACGCCCGCACCGCAGGATAGGCGTTCAGGTCGAAATCCCCCTCGTGCGCCACCCGCGTGTAGGCGACCAGCGCCAGGTCGGCGAGCGTCGGCCCCTCCCCGACCAGCCAGTCCGCTCCGGTCAGCGCCGCCTGCATCCGGGCCAGCGCCGCGTGGCCGCGCTCCATCAGCCGGGGCTCGATCTCGTCCGCCCCTTTGCCGCCCAGCAGCCGCTGGAATCGCACCACGGCGATGTACGGTTCGTGGCTGTACTGCTCCCAGAACAGCCATTCGTACATTCGGGCGCGCTTGTACGGATCAGCGGGAATGAAGGTGGTCCCTTCCCCGAAATAGCCGATGATGGCGTTGGACTGGGCCAGAACCCGACCGTCCTCCAGCACGACGGCGGGAACCTGTCCGGCGGGATTCCGGGCCAGAAAGTCCGCGCTACGGGTCACGCCGGACATGACATCTGTTTCGACCCAACGATAATCACGCCCGAGCCGGTCCAGCAACCACTTGACCTTCAAACAGTTGCCGGAGCGAATATCGCCATAGACAGTAAGCATCTCGACTCAGCAAAGTGTTTCTGATCTGCGAATACAGCTTACAGATTTCGCTGCGTTGGCCAAACGAGATTCGGCTTAACCATCACAAGCCCCGCTTATCCACCGCAAAGGCGGACACGAGGTCGCACCGCGCCCCGATTGACTGGTTTCCGCCACATTTGGGACGGACAAGCCCGCCGCCGGACGCGTCAGGGGCCGGTGATTCCGTGAGTTAATTCATGCTCGGCACTGCCGCTGCGCTCGCCCTCATCTGGGCGATGGCCTTCCCTGCCCAGGCAGGCGTCGTGGAAGATCCCGTGTCCTACGAAGCGGCAGTAGCCGCCGGTCTGGGCGCTGAATCAACCCCCTCCACGAGTGAAGGTTCCGACAGCGGCGCTGGCATGCTCAGCCCCGAACAGCAGGCCCTGATGGCCGAAGGCGCTGACTGGACCGCACGGGTCAATCTCTACCACGCGGGCGGCGGCGGCGCGACGGGCAACGACAGCCTGGGTTGCCGGCCGATCGCCATGCGCACCATCGCCACGGACCCGCGCTACATCCCCCGCCGCACCCGCCTGTTCATCCCCGAGACGGTCGGCATGCGGATGCCGGACGGAGCCATCCACGACGGCTACTGGTACGCCTCCGACACCGGCGGTGCGATCAAGGGCCAGAAGATCGACCTCTACACCGGCCACGGCCGCGCCTCGATGTCCCCGGCCATGCGTTTCAACCAGCGCCGCCTGACCCTCATCGATGCCGGTCGCTTCGACGGTTGCCCCCCTTCCTGGGACAGCCTGCCCAGCCAGACCACGCAGATGGCGGCGCTCGGCTCCGACGCGGGTTCGCGCTAGAATTTCCGCTTGCCGCTGACCGTTTCCCAAAACATCCGCCAGTCGCCCATCAGGCTCCACAGCGGGTACTGAAACGTCGCCGGCCGGTTCTTCTCGAAGAAGAAATGGCCCACCCAGGCGAAGCCATAGCCGACCAGCGGCATGGCCAGCAGCCACCACGGGTTCAGCGTCACGATCGCGACGGCCAGCACCACCAGCACCAGCGCCGACCCCACCACGTGAATCCGGCGGCAGGTCCGGTTCGAGTGTTCGTGGATGTAATAGGGATAGAAGGCTTCGAACGACGTATAGCGTTCACCGGGCGCGGGCTGGCTGGTCATGACGCCAGCCTCTCTCCGCCCTGCGCCGCGGTCAAGCCGCCGCCGTTCACCATCCCTGTCAGCGATCGGGAAAGGCCCGCGCCGCGATAGTCGGCCTCCCTCGTCCGGAGCCGCCCCATGCAGGCCTTCGCCATCGCCGCCTCCGGCATCGCCGGAGCCACAGAACGGTTCGCCGCCAGCGCCGCCCGCACGGTCGCCGATCCCTTCGCTGATCTGGCCGGCGAGACCGTCGAGCGGATGACGGCCGAAACCGCGCTCAAGGCCAATGTCGCGGTCCTGAAGACAGCCGACGAGATGTACGGAAGCCTGCTCGACATCCTCGCCTGACAGGCGGCCCGAAGCCTCAACCCGAGCCTCAGCCAGCCTTGGGCGGCAATTCGAAGAAGTCGACGAACTGCTCGAACACCTCGGCCCGTCCGCTTATCTCCAGGCCTTCCATACCCGCCCCGACATAGACCGCCGCCGCCACGGACTCAGGCGAGCCGACGACAATCACCTCGGCCCCGTCCGCTTCCATCCGCCGGACGCCCAGTTCGCCGTCCGCCACGGTGACCACGAAGGTCTCGAACCCGAAGCGGAAGCCCAGCGTCATCCGCGACTTCCCGGCCTTGCGGGGGTCGAACATGGTCCTGAACGACAGCATCATCGACACGGGGCTCAGCGGCAGGGTCGGGTCATGGCCCGGCGACCGCGCCGCCCAGCGTCCCAGTTCACTGATGACCGGCTCGGCCTCGCGACCCCAGTCCGTCAGGTCATAGACCTGCACCGACGCCGGCGGCGGCAGCCTGCGCTTCACCACCACCCCCGCGGCCTCCAGCCCTTCCAGCCGCTGCGTCAGCACATTGGCGCTCAGTCCCGGCAGACTGGCGCGCAGATCGCCGAACCGCCGCGGCCCGAACATCAGTTCGCGAACGATCAGCAACGCCCATCGCTCGCCGATCAGCTCCAGCCCGTGCGCCGTGCCGCAGGCGTCATCGTATCGTCGCCGCGACTCGTTGGTTATTTTTTCTAACTTCATACTTGCCATATCTAACTGATTGCGGCATCAGTCTCAAGCGCGCGCCATCGAGGGCGCTGAACATTCACCCGGGCCCGGTCGGCCCGAAACGGCGACCGGGCCTCCGCCCCCGCCAGGAAGGAGACTCCCATGCCATACGTCACCGGCTTCCTGACCCCCGTGAAGACCGCCGACAAGGACCGCTATATCGAGTCCGCCCGCAAATCCTGGCCGCTGTTCCAGAAATACGGCGCGCTCGAACAGGTCGAGACCTGGGGCGAGGACATCCCGCCCGGCAAGGTCACCGGTTTCGACCTGGCGGTGAAACAGGAGGCCGACGAGGTCGTCGTTTTCTCGTGGCTGCGCTGGCCCGACCGCGCCGCCGCCGACGCCTGCTGGGAGCAGATGCAGTCCGACCCGGACTTCGCCAACATGGATATGCCGTTCGACGGCAAGCGCATGATGTGGGGCGGCTTCACCCCGGTCTTCGAAGGCCGCTAGGCCCCGGCGGGGCGGGAAAGGCGGTTCTTCCGGCCGGCTTTCCCGTGACCCTTTCGAGACCCTTCCGCCTCCGTCGCGTCAGCCCTCAGCCACCGGCTCGGGTCCCAGCATTCGCCGGATCGCCGGCCAGATCTTCGCCAGCGCGGAGAAGAAGCCGACCACGGTCGAAACCCACTGGAAGGCCGTCCAGACCCAGCCGAACAGGTCGCCGTCGCCCAGCGCCTGGCTGATCGGGAACAGCACCCGCGACACGCCGATCTGGAAGGCGGCATAGCTCTCCGCATATTCGATCGAGCGGTCGGCGAAAAAGGCGATGGCCACCGCCGCCGACACCGGCGCCCAAAGCAGGGGCAGGGCCAGCAGAACCGCCAGCAGCAGCACTGCCAGCTTGGTGCCCAGCGTCTCGCCCGACACCAGGCTCAGCACCACCCCGACCCCCAGAGCCAGAGCCAGCGCGCCCAGCAGCACCGGCAGCACCCAGTCGATCGCGACCATCAGGTCCGCGAACATCAGCCCGATCAATATCGCCGCGCCACTGACCAGAAAGCCGCCGACCCAGAGGGCGGCATACTGGCCCAGACGGCGCTTCAGATAGCCGAGATTGAACATGGCGGATCTCCGGAACGGCCCGGACAGAGTGCCGCGCTGCCTGCGGGATGTCCATTGGCGGAACGCCGCTCCGTCAACCGTTCGGACCGGCCCTTGGGAAGGCGGTCATAGAAGCCGACGAACGTTTCAAACACCGCGCTCAGCGCGGCCCGACCCGCCCCTGGCCGGTTACCGGCAGAAGCGGGTGTCGGTCGCCTCCAGATGCAGATGGTCGGCGTGGACCCCGTTGTAGTCCGGGCTCAGGACGGTCCCGAAGATGCGGCAGGCGTCGTCACGGATCCGCCGCAGGAAGCGGGCCTCGGGGGCATCCCCGGCCCAGTCCCGCGCCACTGAGATCCGCCGCCCGTCCCGCAGTCGCACGCCTGCGAAATCGAGCGCCGCCGCCTGGGAATGGGCGCTGACCCGGTTGCTGACCCCGCCATTGTTCACATTGCGACAGGCGTAGGCGCCCATATGATCGATCTGGACCACGTCCGAACCCAGGATCTCACGCGCCGCCGGCTCGAGCGACTGGCGCCGCCAGATACTCAGCGCCAGCGCCGTCTGGCAGGTCATTTCGATGTCGCCCGGCGTCATGCGCGCCACAGTGCCCATGTCGGGGCCGAGCACCCCGCCGGCGGTCAGGCCACAGGTCGCGGTGTTCGTTCGGTCGGGCACGGGCCGAAAGGTCACCCGCGCCGCCGTGAGCTGGGCCATGCATTGTTGCAGCCCGGCGCTCTCCCTCAGCACCGCCGCCCGGGTGCCGCTGCCAATCGGGAGATCGATCAGGGCCCCGACCAGCGGGGCCTCGGTGCGCGAGGGGGCCGCGGGATAGCGCTCCGGCGCCGGCCGCTCGGCCCGCATCGGATTGCAGGCCGCCAGCAGCAGGGCTGTCGGGACGGCGGTGGCCAACAGGCGGAGGGCGGGGCGCATGGCGCGGAGGCTAGGGTGATTTGCGGCAGGGGAGAATCCCGAGGCGGTGGGTCCGACTCTTTCAGTCTCGCAGAACCGGTTGTGCCCGTTGTGAATCCGTTATGCCCGTTGTGATGAACCGTCCGGCCGCGGCGCACGGTTCCCCTTGACGGAATTGCGACCCAGGCGCGCAGCCAGAAAAAAGGGCGGCCCCTGCGAGCCGCCCCTTGTCCGTATCAGCTGTCCAGGAAGCTCCGCAGCTTCCGGCTGCGGCTCGGATGCTTCAGCTTGCGCAGCGCCTTGGCCTC
>NZ_DDRM01000006.1:0-205 GCF_002343105.1 Brevundimonas sp. UBA2416 | reverse complement strand
ATGCCGAAGCGCATGCGCAGCACCCGCTCCTCGCGCGGCGTCAGGGACGCCAGCACGCGGGTGGTGGTTTCGCGAAGGTTCGACTGGATGGCCGCGTCGATGGGCAGGATGGCATTCTTGTCCTCGATGAAGTTGCCCAGGAGGCTGTCTTCCTCGTCGCCGATGGGCGTTTGGAGGCGGAGCGCCTCCTTGGCGTTGCGAGGGA
>NZ_DDRM01000046.1:98616-150414 GCF_002343105.1 Brevundimonas sp. UBA2416 | reverse complement strand
GCTGCCAGCGGAAGGTCGGCGCGGCCCGCACGGCTGCACAGGTGCAGGCCAACCACTCATCACTGATCACCCACCAACCGCCCGCCACCGGGCGCCCCCGCACCGCCTCAACGGTTGTCCCCGCCCCTCCCCCGGCTTAGGAACAGGCATGGCCGATCTCACCGACAAACAGACCTTCTCCGACGAAGACGCGCTGGAGTTTCACCGCAGTCCGACGCCGGGCAAGATCTCCATGGCGCCGACCAAGCCCATGGCGACCCAGCGCGACCTGTCGCTGGCCTATTCGCCCGGCGTCGCCATCCCGGTGCTGGCCATCGCCGCCGACGCGGACAAGGCCTACGACTATACGTCCAAGGGCAATCTGGTCGCCGTGATCTCGAACGGCACGGCCATCCTCGGCCTCGGCAACCTCGGCCATATGGCCTCCAAGCCGGTGATGGAGGGCAAGTCGGTCCTGTTCAAACGGTTCGCCGATGTCGACAGCTTCGACGTCGAGGTGAAGACCACCGATCCGGACGAGTTCATCACCGTCGTCAAGAACATCGGCGACACCTGGGGCGGCATCAATCTGGAGGACATCAAGTCCCCGGAATGTTTCGTCATCGAGAGCGAACTTCAGGACCTGCTCGACATCCCGGTCTTCCATGACGACCAGCACGGCACGGCCATCATCTCGACCGCCGGCCTGATCAACGCCGCCCACATCGCCGGCAAGAAGCTGGAGGACCTCAAGGTCGTCCTCGCCGGCGCCGGAGCCGCCGGCCTGTCCTCGATCGGCCTGATGAAGGCCGTTGGCGTGCGCGCCGAAAACACCGTCATCGTCGACCGCGAAGGCGTCGTCTACAAGGGCCGTCCCAGCGGGATGGACCAGTGGAAGGCCGCCCACGCCACCGACACCCCGCACCGCACCCTGGCCGAAGCCATGGTCGGCGCTGATGTGGTCCTGGGCCTGTCGGCCAAGGGCGCGATCACCAGGGAGATGGTGGCCTCCATGGCCCCCAATCCGATCATCTTCGCCATGGCCAATCCGGATCCGGAAATCACCCCGGAAGACGTACTGTCGGTGCGGTCCGACGCGATCATGGCCACCGGACGGTCGGACTACGTCAACCAGGTCAACAACGTCCTCGCCTTCCCCTATCTGTTCCGGGGCGCCCTCGACGTGCGCGCCCGGCAGATCAATCACGAAATGAAGATCGCCTGCGCCCACGCCCTGGCCGCCCTCGCCCGCGAGGACGTGCCCGACGAGGTCGCCGCCGCCTATCGCGGCCGCAAGCTGAAATTCGGCCGCGACTACATCATCCCGACGCCGTTCGACCCGCGCCTGATCTGGTACATCCCGCCCTTCATCGCCAGGGCGGCGATGGACACCGGCGTGGCGCGCAAGCCGATCGAGGACATGGACGCCTACCGGACCGAGCTGCGCTCGCGCCTCGATCCGTCGGCCGCCCTGATGCAGAACATCTCCGCCGCCGTGCGCGCCGCCCCGAACAAGCGGGTGGTGTTCGCCGAGGGCGAGGAGACCGCGGTCATCCGCGCCGCCTGGGGCTTCAAACAGGCCGAGCTGGGCACGCCCGTGCTGCTGGGCCGTGAGGATCTGATCCGCCAGAACGCCGCCGAGGCCGGGCTGATCTTCGACGACATGGGCATCGAGATCGTCAATGCCCGCGTCAGCGAGCACAACGCCGACTACACCGACTGGCTCTACGCCCGGCTTCAGCGCCGCGGCTATCTGCGCCGCGACGTGCAGCGGATGATCAATCAGGACCGCAACTATTTCGGCGCCGCCATGGTCGCCCGCGGCCAGGCCGATTGCATGGTCACCGGCGTGACCCGCAATTTCAACATGGTGCTGAAGGAGGTCCGGCGCGTCCTCGACGTGAAGAACCGCATGATCGGCATGTCGATCCTGCTGGCCAGGGGGCGCACCCTGTTCGTCGCCGACACCTCGATCCACGAACTGCCCAACGCCGAGGAACTGGCCGAGATCGCCATCCAGGCGGCGGAGACGGTGCGCAAGCTGGGCAAGACCCCGCGCGTCGCCTTCCTGTCCTATTCCACCTTCGGCAACCCTCCGGGCGACCGGGGCGAGAAGGTGCGCGAAGCCATTCGCATCCTCGACGCCCGCGGCGTCGACTTTGAGTACGAGGGCGAGATGCCGCCCGAGCTGGCGCTCGATCCCGAAGCCCGGGCGGCCTATCCCTTCATGCGCCTGTCAAGCCACGCCAATGTGCTGGTGATGCCGGCCATCCACTCCGCCTCCATCTCCACCCGGCTGGTGCAACAGCTCGGCGGCGCCACGGTGATCGGCCCGCTGCTGGTCGGCCTCGAGAAGTCCGTCCAGATCGTCAGCCTCGGCGCCTCCGTGTCAGAGATCATCACCGCCGCGACCTTCGCCGCCTATGATGAGGGGGCGGCGGCGGAGGGTTAGGCGATCAGGTCGCCCCCAACTCCGCCTTCAGCCTGCGGTTCCGGCGGTCCAGCAGCCAGCACAGGAATACGGCGGGTATCCCGACCGCCGCCGTTCCGGCGAAGAAGAGGGCGTAGGCGACCATAAGCTCGTTGCCCTGCTGTAAGCCGTCGACGACCACGCCCGAGAAGCCCTTCAGGAATTTGCCGAGAATGGCGTAGAACGAGCTGAGCAGGGCATACTGGGTGGCGGTGTAGCCGATGCCGGTGAGGCTGGACATGTAGGCGACGAGCGCGGCGCCGGCCAAACCCTCGCTGAAGTTCTCAACGAACAGCACCCCTGCGAACATCGGGGTCGAGAGGCCGACCATCGCCATCAGGGTGTAGCCCAGGTTCGACATCGGACCGATCAGGGCGCCCAGCAACAGAGTCCGGCCAAAGCCGAACCGGAGGGCGAAAATGCCGCCGGCGGCGATTCCGGTGAGCGAACCCGCCAGACCGGCGCTCAGCCGCATGGCGCCGATGGCCTCCTTGGTCAGACCCAGATCGAGATAGAACGGCCCGACCATCGGCCCCATGACGAAGTCCGGCAGCCGGTAAAGGCTGATCGCCGCCAGCATGAGCAGGGCGGCGGTCTTGTGGGTCTTCACGAAGTTGATGAACGGGCCGACGACGGCGTCATACATGCCGCGCGCTGTCCACGGCGCCGCACCGCCTGTGGCTTTCGCGATGTCCGAACGATCCAGCGGCTCCTTCGCGAACAGGGTGGCGATGATCGCGATCGACATGGCCGCGCCCCAGATGCCGTAGGCGCCATTCCAGCCGAACCAGCTCGCGAAGAAGAGGATCAACGCATTGCCGGCGAGCATCGCGAACCGGTAGCCGAGTTGGTAGGCCGAGGTCAGCAAGCTCAGGTCCTCGTCGTCCTCGGCGGTCTCGATCCGCCAGGCGTCGACGACGATGTCCTGGGTCGCGGAAGCGAAGGCCGTGACAAGGGCGGCGGAGCCGAGGGCGGTCAGCCCGCCCTCCGGGCCAATGATCGCCATCGAGATCAGCGCCCCGCCGACCAGCAACTGGGACAACAGCATCCAGCCGCGCCGCCGCCCGAACCGACCGAGTATGGGCACGTCAAACCGGTCGACAACGGGCGCCCAGATGAATTTGAAGGAATAGGCGAGGCCCACCCACGAAATGAAGCCGATGGCCGACAGGGTGACATCGCCCTCCGCCAGCCAGAGGCTGAGCGTCGCGCCCGTCAGCAGGAAGGGCAGGCCCGAGCCGAAGCCCAGCAGCAGTGTGATCAGGACACGGCCCCGGCCCAGCGCCTTGAACACGTCCTTCGTGGTCGCCTTGCGTGGCGCGGCTTCCACAGGCTTGTCGGTCATCGGCGCGTCTCTCCCGGACGCCCCCGCGTCCCTATCCGGCGGCGACCTTGGCGCGGTCCGTGCGGTTCGTCCAGCGGGCGAGCGAGGCGCGCAGGGATTCCAGCTCCAGCGGCTTGACCAGATGGTCGTTCATCCCCGCCTCGAGACAGGCCTTGCGGTCCTCGGCGAAGGCGTTGGCGGTCAGGGCGACGATGGGCGTCCGGTCGCCGCGGGCGCGAATGGCGCGGGCCGCGCTGGGTCCGTCCATGCCCGGCATCCGCATGTCCATGAAGACCAGATCGTAACGGGCCCGCTTCATCGCATCGACCGCCTCATGACCGCTGGCGGCGGTCTCGACGGCGCAGCCCTCGCGGCGCAGCAGGGTGGCGGCCAGCAGGGCCCCGACCGGATTGTCCTCGACCAGCAGGACCCGCGTGCCTGAGAACCGCGTCGGGGCGACGCGGTCGTCCTCGGGCGGTGGCGGGGGCGGCAGTCCGGGCTGGTGGGCATGACCCGAACCAGACGCCGCCAGCACCCGCTCGGCCAGCGAGCCGCGCCGAAGGGGCTTGATCAGATAGCCGTGGAAGCCGGCGCCGCGATAGCGGGCGATCAGGTCGCGCTCCGCAGGCTTGAGCAGAACGATGGCGCGGCCGTCGGCGGGCCGTCGAACAAGACCCTGACCATTCTCGCGCGAGGCGTGATCGATCAACACGATCCCGGCGTCCGCCTGCACCATCCCGCCCGAGGCCTCGATCTGGTCCATGGCGGCGGCGCGGATGAAGGGATCGGGGCTGACCACGGCGACAGCGTGGCCGGCGAGAGGCACGCCCCGCGCCGCATCGGGCGCCGCATCGAAGGTCGTCTCGAAAAGGAACCGCGCCCCTGGGCCATCGGGCCGGTCGGCCACCGACACCGAGCCCTGCATGGCGGCGGCCAGTCTGGAGACAACCGCCAGCCCAAGACCCGCTCCGCCGAAACGGCTGGCGTCCGAGGCGTCGACGTGGCCGAACTCCTCAAAGATCCGCGTACGCGCCTCGGCCGGGACGCCGGGACCCGTGTCATCGATGATGAAGGCGAGCCGGGGCGCCTTGTCGGAGCCGCCGGTGCGCTCGACGGCGATGCGCACGCCGCCGGTCTCGGTGAATTTGACGGCGTTGCCCGCGAGGTTGAACAGCACCTGTCGCAGGCGGCCTTCGTCGCCCATGACGTCCACGGCGCCGGGCGCCACGGACCAGGCGATCTCGAGGCCCTTTTCATGGGCCCGCGGGCTCAGCAGTTCGGCGACGCCGCGGACCAGTGCCTCGAGGTCGACAGGGGCGTGGTCGAATTCCAGCTTTCCGGCTTCCAGCCTCGCGTAGTCCAGCAGGTCGTTGACGAGACCCAGCAGATGCTCCGCCGACGAGCGCGCCGCCTCGGCATAGGCGCGCTGGGCGCCGTCCAGCCGCGTGCGCGACAACAGACCCAGCATGCCGATGACACCGTTGAGCGGCGTGCGCATCTCGTGGCTCATCAGGCGCAGGAACTGCTGTTCCGGAGCCTCCGTCGCCACACCTGCCTTCGCCCGCCGCGCCATGCCGATCTCCTCGACCGGCATCCTGCGGGGTAATCCCTTAAGACCGGCTCAATCGGCCAGGTTAAGCCGGGACAGGACTCAGAAGGCGCGTGTCCCCGCGCGATCTCCGGTCTGACGTTCGAAATCCCCCTGGGCGCCCACAGTCGTCCGGCGATAGACGAGGGCTTCGGCGATGTGGCGGCGCAGGACGCCGTCGCAACCGTCCAGATCGGCGATGGTGCGGGCCAGCCGCAGGGTCCGGGTCCAGCCCCGGGCGGTCAGGCCGCCGGCCTGTCCCGCGCGCATCAGCAGGGCCCGCCCCGCCTCGTCCGGCGTGGCGAACCGATCCAGGGTCTCGCCTGAGGCGCGGGCGTTGACCGCCTGGTCGCGAGCCGTGTCCGGGTCGATGCCCGCGGCGCGCAGCCGGTCCTCCTGCATGGCGCGTGCGGCCAGAACCCGGGCGGAGGCCTCGGCCGTGCCCTCGGCGGGCGGCGGCAGGGCCATGTCGGCGGCCGTGACCGGCGGCGTCTCGACGGTCAGGTCGATGCGGTCGAACATCGGGCCCGAGATGCGGTTCTGGTAGTCGCGCTGGCAGCGCGGAGCCTTGCCGCACGCCCCCTTGCCGCCGCCGCCGAGGCCGCACCGGCACGGGTTCATGGCGGCGATCAGCTGGAACCGGGCCGGATAGCGGACATGGGCGTTGGCCCGCGCCACCACGATCTCCCCCGTCTCCAGCGGCGCCCGCAGGGAATCGAGGGCTTGCGCACTGTATTCGGGGAGTTCGTCCAGAAAGAGCACGCCGTTATGCGCGAGCGAGGCCTCGCCCGGCTTGGCGCGCAGACCCCCGCCGGTCAGGGCGGCCATCGAGGCCGAATGGTGGGGGCTGCGGAACGGCCGGTCACGGGTCAGAGCGCCGCGCTCGATCAGGCCGGCCACCGACCAGACCATTGAGGTCTCCAGCAACTCCTTCGGCGTCAACGGCGGCAGCAGGCCCGGCAGGCGCGCCGCCATCATCGATTTGCCTGAGCCGGGCGGGCCGACGAACAGCAGGTTGTGTCCGCCGGCGGCTGCGATCTCCAGCGCCCGTTTGGCGCTCTCCTGACCCTTGACCTCTCGCAGGTCCGGGATGCGGTCGCCGGATCGCATCGCCCCCGGCTCCGGCCGCCGCAGCACCTGGGTTCCCTTGAAGTGGTTGACCAGCCCGATCAGGGAGCGCGGGGCCAGCACGGCCACGTCGCCGGCCCAGGCGGCCTCGGGCCCGTTGGCCTCGGGGCAGATCAGGCCCAGACCCATGGCGTCGGCCGCCACCGCCGCGGGCAGGGTTCCGCCGACGGGGGCGATCCGGCCGTCCAGCCCCAGCTCACCCACGGCCGCCCAGCCGGACAGCATGTCCGGCGGGATGACGCCCATCGACGCCAGCAGGGCGAGGGCGACAGGGAGATCGAAGTGACTGCCCTCCTTGGGCAGGTCCGCCGGCGCCAAATTGACGATGATCCGCTTGGGCGGGAGCGACAGGCCTATGCCGGCGAACGCGCCGCGGACCCGCTCCCGGCTCTCGGCCACCGCCTTGTCGGCCAGGCCGACGATGGTGAAGGACGACTGGTCCCCCGAAGGCAGTTGGTGGACCTGCACGTCCACCCGCCGGGCGTCCACCCCCTCGAAGGCCACCGTCACCACGCTGGCGAGCATCGTTTCCTCCCGCTATACGAGAAGAACGAACCATGAACCGGTCAGCTTGGCAAGAGGGGCGTCAGCCCGCCCGCTTCCGCTCGATCACGTCCCACATCAGGGCCGAGGCATCGACGCCCGTGAAGCGTTTGAGCTGTTGGGCCCCGGTCGGCGAGGTGACGTTGATCTCAGTGAGGTAGTCGCCGATTACATCGATGCCAACGAAGATCAGGCCGCGCGCCCTCAGCTCCGGGCCGATGGCGGCGCAGATGTCGCGGTCGCGCTCCGTCAGTTCGACCGGGGCGGCGGTGCCGCCGACGCGCAGGTTGGAGCGGACCTGGTCCTTGGCCGGGATGCGGTTGATGGCCCCCACCGGCTCGCCGTCGATCAGGATGATCCGCTTGTCGCCCTTCGAGACCGCCGGGATGAATTTCTGGATCACCAGTGGATCACGACTGCCGGTCATGTGGATCTCGACCAGGGCCTCGAGATTGGGATCGCCGGCCTTCAGCTTGACCACGCCCGAGCCGGCCGCGCCGTGCAGGGGCTTCAGCACCACATCGCCGTGGCGTTCATGGAAATCGACCAGGGCGACCGGGTCGGAACTGATCAGGGTGGGCGGAGTCAGGCCGGGGAATTTCGTCACCAGCAGCTTTTCGGGCGCGGACCGGACCTCGGCGGGATCATTCACCACCAGCGTCTTCGGATGCACGGTCTCGAGCAGATAGGTCGAGGTGACATAGGCCATGTCGAAGGGCGGGTCCTGACGCATCAGGATGACGTCGACATCCTCACCGAGGTCCAGTTTTACCTCGTCGCCGAGGGTGACGTGGTCGCCCTGGGTCTGGCGGAGGGTCACCGGCCGGGCGCGGCAGAAGAGCCGGCCGTCCTCCAGCGCCAGGGTGCGGACGTCATAGACCCATTGGGTGTGCCCCCGTTCCTGGGCCGTGGTCATCATCAGCCAGGTGGTGTCGGACTCGATGTTGACCGCCTCGACGGGGTCCATCTGGATCGCGACTCTGAGCATGCCCTGTCCTTCCAAGCGTTCGGACCTTGGCTAATGGGCAGCGGGGGGCGGCGGCGCAAGTCTAGTTCAGCTGGAGCCGCACCCGGTCCACCGACATCTGGCGGGTGACCTCCATAGGATCGTCGACTGTGCGGGCCCGGGCCAGGGCTTCGAGCGCGCCGGCGAGGGAGCCCTGTTTCTCGCGCGCGGCGGCGACGTCCAGCCAGGGGCGGTGGTCGTCGGGGTCCAGCAGGGCGCGGCGCAGGGCCGAGCGCTCGGCCCCTTCATAGTCCGCCGCGCGGATGGCCCGACTGAACAGGACGTTCTGGAGCCGGATCAGGGCCTGGCGGTCGCTCACCGGGGCCATCAGCACGTCCAGCCGGTCGGCGACGTGGGGCGTCAGCCCGGCCCGCAAGGCCCGCCGCGTCAGTTCCGACGGCAGGACCAGCCGGCCCTGGCTGAAGGGGTCGAGGGCGACCGGGCCTTCGGGGGTCTCGACCCGCAGCAGGAAATGGCCCGGGAAGTCGACGCCCTGGGCCTTCACGCCCGCCTGACGAGCCGCGTCGAGATAGAAGATCGACAGTGCGCCGGACAGGCCCCGGCGGGTTTCGGCCACGTCGATCACATCCGTATTGGCCGGGCTGTCGTGGTTGAGCAGGTCGCCGTTGAGACGCAGGTCCGAGGCCAGGGTCTCGGTCAGGGCCTCGTCGGGGCTTTCCTTGCCTGCAACCCGTTCCGCCAGCCGTTCGGTGGCGTGGGCAGCGAGGGTCCGGACCGGCTGGGGGTCGCGAAACGGCTGGTCGTGGATGGCGCAGGCGATGGCGGCTTCCAGCAGAGGAAACGCCTCGTCCCCGGCCTGTCCGGCTTCCGTCAGAACCTCGATCGCTTCATCGCGGGTCATGCGGCGCCCCTCCCGAAGGCGACAACCCCGCGACGATGGCGCGGAAACCGGCCGGGAGCCAGCGCCACCATATCGATTCGCAACACATGCCCGGCCAGGCTGGGTCTTTGGCGCAACACCGACCGACCGGCGGAGAGGAGGCGATCGTACTGGTCCGGGCCGAGGGCGGTGAGCGCCGCCTCCAGCGTGGCGCGGCGCTTGACCTCGACCACGGCCAGCACCTTGCCGCGGCGGGCGAGGATGTCGATCTCGCCGGCGCGGGTCTTCAGGCGGAAGCCTAGGACCTGATAGCCCGTGGCCATCAGCAGCGCCGCGGCCAGCCATTCCGAGCGGTGGCCGAGCCGGTGCGAGACCGCCCCGAGGGCGACGCGCCAACTGCGCTTGGCCCGCGCGACCTTGGGGGCCCTGACCTTCGTCGGGGGCCGCATCCGGCTCACCGGCCCTGCATCTCCAGCGCCCGCTTGTAGAGCGGCTTGCGCGGCAGGTTCAGGGCCTTCGACACCTCGGCCGCCGCCTCGCCGGGCGGCAGCCGGGTCATGGCTTCGGCGAGGGCCGCGTCGGCGTCGGCCTCCGAGGCGACCTCCATTTCGCCCGGGGCGACGACGATGACGATCTCGCCCTTGGGTCCCTGACAGCGGGGGTCGACGGCCAGGTCGGCGAGCGAACCGCGGACGCACTCCTCGTACATCTTGGTCAGCTCGCGGGCGACGGCGGCGGGGCGGGGTCCCAGCACGGCGGCCATGTCGGCCAGGCTGTCGGCGAGGCGGGGGCCGCTCTCAAAGAAGACCAGGGTCTGGCGGGCGGTGCGGACCTCTTCCAGCGCCGCGCGGCGAGCGCCGGATTTTGCGGGCAGGAAGCCGGCGAACAGCACCCGGTCGGCGGGCAGGCCGGCGATGCAGAGGGCGGCCAGCAGGCTGGACGGGCCGGGGATGGGATGGACCGGCAGGCCCGCCGCGATCACCGCCCGGGCGACGACATAGCCCGGGTCATTGACCATCGGCGTGCCGGCGTCGGAGACGAGGGCGACGACCTCGCCCGCGCGCAGCCGCTCGATCGCGCCCTCGGCGGCCCGCGCCGAGGCATGGTCGTCGCACCGCTCCAGCCTCGCCTTCAGCCCGTAGGCCGAAAGCAGTTTGGCGGTGACGCGGGTGTCCTCGGCCAATACCAGATCGGCGGCGGCGAGCACATCGAGCGCGCGCAGCGTCATGTCCCGCAGGTTCCCGATCGGCGTCGCCACCAGATAAAGGCCGGACGCGACAGGGCGCGGCGGCGGGGCGGTCGGGGGGAAGACGGACGGATCAGGCATCGGCGGGACCGTGCCAGCGGGGGCGGTCCGGCTCAAGGGCGGGCCGCTGGAGCGGGCGACGGGCAACCCCCGAAAAAATGCCGAAAAGCGATACTCTCGACCCTCGGCGGCGGACGCTGCCGGGAGGAAATTGCGCGGGTTGGGGAGCCGTTCGGGCGAGCCGGACCCGTTGGATGGCGATGTCAAAGACCGTAGCGGCGGGTTTTCAGTCCCGAGCCGCCCATTTTATCACGGCGGGGGACGGCGCCGGGAAAACGCGCGTCGCGCTGGCGACGGTTGCGGGGCGGGAAGGCACGGTCGGGGGTGCGAAAGGGATGGAAGATCGGGGGCGGGAGTGGCGGGTTCCGGCGTCAGAGCGGCTTCTTGTAGCCGAGGTGGCTCGCGACGAAGCCGAGCTGGTCGTAGAAACGGTGCGCCTCCGAGCGGCCGCGGTCCGTCGTGAGTTGGACCAGACAGCAGCCGCGCGCGCGGCATTCCGCGATGGCCCAGTCAAAGGCGCGGCGGCCCAGTCCGGCGCCGCGGCGGTCGGCGGCGATGCGGACCGCCTCTATCTGGCCGCGCAGGCCGCCCTTTCGGGAGAGGCCCTGGATGAAGGTGATCTGCAGGGTTCCGATGACCCGCTCATTGTCGGTAACCACCGCGAGGAGCTGGTTGGGGTCTGACTCGATGGCCGCGAACGCCGCGCCATAGGCGAGAAGGAGCGGCGGGCCGAGGTCTTCCCGCTCCGCGCCCAGAGGGTCATCGGCAAGCAGGGCGATGATGGCCGGGAGGTCCGAAGATCGGGCCCGGCGAAAGTCGATCATGTCCATGGGGCCGACATAGGGGATCGCCATCAAGCGGGAAACGCCCTTGGTCCCCCGCGGGCAGGCCGGACTTGCTGGATGGCGATGTCAAAAGCCGTGGCGACGCGACTGAGCCTGAACAGCGCATGTGTCCCGACGGCGAACGGCGCCGGGCTGGCGGGCCTAGATGAAGGCGACATCATCCAGTGGACGCGTCGTCGATCGAAGAAGGCGCTCCACCCTCAGGAACAACTGATTGTCCTTGAAAGGCTTGGCCAGAAAGTCCTTGGCGCCGAGCGCGACCGCTTCCTGCACGTCGCTGGCCTGGTAGCGGGCCGTGAGGATCATCACGGGCAGGGTCATGATCCGGCCCGTGGATTTAAGGTGCCGAAGGACGCCGAACCCGTCCAGGCCCGGCATGTTCACATCGAGGATCATGGCGTGCGGATGGAAGTCTGAAACCCGTTTGAGCGCTTCGTGGCCGTCGCGCGCAGCGACGACCTGATATCCCGCCAGCTCAAGACGCGTGACGAGCAGGTCAATGATCAACGGGTCGTCGTCGACCACCAGGATTCGCGACCTGGCCACTAAGCCGCTCCAGCCGCATCAAGCGAAGCGGGCGGCTGTCCGTGGAGACTGAGAACGATCGCCTGGATCAGTTCCGACAGGACTATGGGCTTGGCGACCAGCCCGTCAAAATCCGTCCGACCTTCGAACTCGCCCGGGGAGTCGGCCGAGAAACCAAGGATGGGAATCGACTGGTTGGGTCCTGGCCGGCTCCGTATTGATCGGGCGGCCTCGTCGCCGCCCATGCCCGGCATGCGCAGATCCATCAGGATGACGTCGAAAGGCTGATGACTTGCCAGGGAGATGGCTTCCTGCCCGCTGGCCGCCTCGGACACCTCCACGCCCAGCCTGCCGGTGAGGGCGGACACGATCTCGCGGTTGGCGGGGTTGTCGTCCACAACCAGGAGCCTGAGGCCATCCAGGTCGAGAGCCTGGACGCAATCCTGGGGGGTCGCCGTCGAGACCCCTTGCGTCGGCGGAGCCAGAACGGTGAACGAAAAGGTCGATCCCAGACCGGGCTGTGACGTGACCGATATCCCGCCGCCCATCGCCTCGGAAAGCCCCTTGCAGATCGCCAGACCGAGGCCGGTGCCGCCGTGTTTGCGGGTCGAGGAGGCATCCACCTGGGAGAAGCGCTGGAACAACCGGGCGCATTGCTGCTCATCCATGCCGGCGCCGGTGTCGCGCACCGAAACGGAGAGGGCGGCCCGGTCGACGTCATGGCGAATCGTCATGGCGACCGAGCCGGCATCCGTAAACTTGATGGCATTGCCGACCAGGTTCAGCAGAATCTGACGCAGTTTGTGCGGATCAAGCTCGACGTGCGCGGGAAGGTCGCCGATCTGGCTGAAGTCAAGCGACAGGCCCTTCTCCGCAGCGAGCGGCGCGAACATGAGCAAGGCTTCGTGACAAACCTCGAGCGGGTCGCAGGCTTCGGCCCTCAACTCGTACTGACCGGCCTCAAGCTTGGAGAAGTCGAGGACGTCATTGACGATGGACAGGAGCGCCTGGCCGGCCCTTCCGATGCGGTCGACATGGACGCGAGCGTCGTCCGGGATGTCGTCGCGGCCAGTCAGCAGGGAGGAGAAGCCGAGGATGGCGGTCAGCGGCGTCCTGATTTCATGGCTCATATTGGCGAGGAAGTCGGACTTCGCCTTTGTGGCGCGCTCGGCTTCTTCGCGCGCCTTCATCAGGGTCTGTTCCAGATCCTTCGCCGCCGTGACGTCGCGAACGAGGTCCTGAATCTCGACGGGGCGTCCCGCCTCATCCCGGATTACGGTGGGATGGGCCTCAAACCAGCGGATCGCGCCATCCTTGCCGATCGCGCGATAGGGGATTCTCGGCGCCGGCGTCCCGGCCGGGGCGGCCAGATATCTGGCGAAAGCCGCCCATGTGCGGGAGACGTCGTCCGGATGGATCAGATCATTGACCGACCGGCCCACAAACTCCTCGGGCCGGTAGCCCAGCGCCGCAAACAATGAGGGCGACAGGTAGGTGAAGACCCCGTCGACGCCGTAGGTCGCGACGATATCGGACACATTGGACGCCATCAGGCGGAAGCGCTCTTCGCTGTCCTTCAGACGCTGGTCGGCGAGATCGCGGTCCGTAATGTCCTGGAAGACACCGAAAAGGGCGACGGGTTTCCCGTCTTCGCCGGCAAGGCATCGTCCGGTGGACTGGGTCAGCCGAAGGCCGCCGTCCGGTCGCAGCAGCCGGAGCCGGCACTCGAATCCCTCGCCCGTGGCGCGGGCCCTCTCGACATGACCCACAATCACAGGCCGGTCGTCAGGGTGATAGGCGGCCAGGGCGTCGTCGAGCCCTGGATCAAAGGTCGCCCGGTCCAGGCCATGAATGCGATAGACTTCGTCGGACCAGGTGAGCTGCCCCGTCAGGAAATCGAGCCGCCAGTGACCAAGCCCGAGCAGGCTCTCGCCGAGCCGAAGCAGTTCGGTCCGTTCCTCCTGGGCCCGCATGAGGTTCAGCTGGGTCACCGCGCTGGCGGCCTGTTCGGCCAACATCCGCAGCAGGCGCATCAGGTCCGCGGAGGGGGCGCTGCGCACCACCGTGTCGAGGACGCAGAGCGAGCCGATGCGGTGGCCTGTCTCATCCATGATGGACGCGCCCGCGTAGAAGCGGCAAGCGGCCGGCCCCCGCACGAACTCATTCCCCGCGGTCCGGGAGTCGGCGGTCAGGTCGGGAATGACGAGCGTGCCGTCGGACCCCATGTCGAGCGAGACTTCGCCGCACTCGGAACCCGCGCGTTCGGTGATCAGTCCATCGCGTAGCGACCGAAGTACGCGCGTTCCACCGATGTCCACCGCCACGGCGGCGATGGGCGCGTCGAGCATCGCCGCTGCCATCACGATGAGCCGGTCAATCGGGTCGTTGTCGAGGATGGCGCGCGGGCTGGCGTTCGGCATACAGCCTAGCTAGGCCCAACTCGAGAATGTTTGGTTACCGTCCGGCCCCGCACATCGCCGGCCCCTGATCGAGCGACAGCGGGCTCAATGCCGGGGTCGATTCAAACTCTCGGACAACCTCAGCCCGGATCGAATCTCGCCGTAAAGCATTGGTAATCACTATAGACGGGGCTGTTTCAGCCGAACCGTGTATTTTGGTTCCGGCGTATCAGTAAGTTACAGCGTTCTTCAAGTCTTGTTTCCGCCAACCCTTGGCATGAGCACGACCTTGCTCGCCACTCAAGCGTGGCTATTACGCCCGCGTTGCATGAACGCCGGTTTCTATACATACCTGTCCATGCCAAATTCACGCTGGCCCTGTGTTTCGCCATCGCATGGGCGGCGCTGAGCATTGTTCTGTCGCTGCGCTGGCTCGCGGACCTCGCCGACATCGTGTCCTGGCCGATGGCCCTGATCATCATCGGCTTCATCGCCTATGTGCCCGGCTTCATGAACGCCTTCATGATTGGCACGATCATTCTGGATCGAAGGCCGCCGCACGCGCCGCCGGCGGTCTATCCGCCGGTGACCATACTGGTGGCCTGCTTCAACGAAGCGCTCAACATCGGGGACACGCTGAACAGTCTGGCCCGTCAGGACTATCCCGGACGGTTCGAGATCATCGTGCTGAATGACGGTTCGGACGACGACACCGCCCTTGTCGCGGCGCGGGCGGTCGGGCGGCACAAGGCCCGTTCGCGTGGCGCGTTCCGGCTGATGAATTTCGAGGTCAACGCCGGCAAGTCGACGGTGCTGAACCGGGGGCTGGCGTTCGCGACGCACGATCTGGTCGCCACCGTGGACGGCGACTGCTGGCTGCGGCCCGACGCGCTGCGCCGGATCGTCGAGCGGCTGCTGGCCGATCCGCCGGGCACCGAGGCGGTCGCCGGCGCCGTGCTGGTCCGCAACTCGCGCCGCAACATCCTGACCCGCGCCCAGGAGTGGGACTATTTCCACGGCATCGCCGCCGTCAAACGCATGCAGAGCATGTACCACGGCACCCTGGTCGCCCAGGGCGCCTTCTCGCTCTACACCCGGCGGGGCCTTGACGCGGTCGGGGGCTGGCCGCCCTGCGTCGGCGAGGACATCGTCGTCACCTGGGCCCTGCTGAAGGCGGGCTATCGCGTCGGCTATGCCGAGGACGCGCTCGTGTTCACCAATGTGCCGCACGAATTCAAACAGTTCGCCCGGCAGCGCCGCCGCTGGTCGCGCGGCCTGATCGAGGCGTTCAAGGCGCATTGGCCGCTGCTGTTCAAATGGCGGCTCTCCACCCTGTTCATCTGGTGGAACCTGTTCTTCCTGCCGCTGGACCTCGTCTACACCTTCGCCTTCATACCGGGGCTCATTCTGGCGCTGTTCGGCCTCTACTGGATCGCCGGGCCGTTGACGCTGCTGGTCCTGCCGCTGGCGGCCGTCTGGAACGGGTTCATCTATCGGGTGCAGCGGAAGATGTTCCGCGCCCAGGGGATGCGGGTCCGGGCCAATGCCGACGGCTTCCTCTTCTATGTCTTCGCCTACAGCCTGCTGATGCAACCGGTCTGCGTCGGCGGCTATTTCGCTGAATTGGCCGGCCTGAGAAAGAACTGGGGTACGAAATGAACCGCATCATCGCGATGATGCTGGCGGCGATCGCGCTTGCTCTCGCCCCTGCCGCCGCCGCCCAGGAAATCCCCTACTGGCAGGCCGTCGGCGCCGACCTGTTGGTCTCCACCGACGCGGACGGGGCGGAAACGGTGAAGGCCGGCGTGAGTGCCGACTGGCTCTATCGGGACCCCACCGACTATCAGGGCGTCCGGCTGGAGGCGGCGCGCTTCTCGCCGGCGACCGGTCCGGCCCTCGAGGAGCAGCGGCTCTACTACCGGTTCGCGCGACCCGGCGAGGACTGGTCGTGGAACGGCATGGTCGGGACCAATGGCGAGACCGTCCTCGGCTCGCTGAGCGTTCACAATGACGACCGCATCCGGCAGGAGTATTTCATCGAGCGGGACCGCCTCGAGACGGCGCAGGGGCTGGATCAGGACCTCTATTCCACCTTCGCCGGGGCGGCCTTCGACCTGCCGGTCGATGAGCGCAACACCCTGACGGCGCTGGTCGGGGTTCAGGATTTCGACGGCGAGAACATCCGCACCCACCTGCGGGCCCGCGCCATCCATGTGGTCAGGCCGGAGTGGGGCCTGAGCGTCCAGCTGCGGACCCGGTATTTCCACAACAGCGTCCCGGCCGAGGCCGACTATTTCTCACCCGAATGGTACGTCGAGGTTCTGCCGGTGGTGCAGATTCAGCGGTTCCACGGCGGCTGGCGCTATCAGGCGGCGGTGGGTCTGGGCGCCCAGCGTGAAGCCGGTTCCGACTGGCGGTCGGCGCGGCATTTCGAGGCCTCGGTCACCAGCCCGCCGATCAGCCGCGACTGGCATGTGAAGGCGACCGTCCTGCACAGCAGCGCCCCGGTCGCCTCGGGCCAGGGCTATGACTACAGCCAGGCGACGCTGTCGCTGACGCGGGCGTTCTAGGCGCACACCGACCCTCGACCCGGCAGAGGCTTTGGCTGTACCTATCGGGGCGTGAGCACCCGCCGACCCCTCGCATCCGACCTCCCCTCTTCGCCTGACGGCGGGAGCCCCGGCGCATGACGGCGGCGCGGCTGGCGAGGGCGCACGAGATTTCGGATCTGCGGACCATGGCCCGCCGCCGCCTTCCGCGGCCGATCTTCGACTATATGGACGGCGGGGCGGGCGCGGAGCTGTCGCTGGGGCGAAACGCCTCGGCCTTCGACGACTATGAGATCGTGCCCGACGTCCTCACCGATGTTTCGGCGATCCGGACCGGGACGACCCTGTTCGGCCAGGCGGCGGCCTGGCCGCTGCTGCTGTCGCCGACAGGGCTGACGCGGATGTTCCATGCGCAGGCCGAGCCGGCCGTGGCGCGGGCGGCGGCGCGGCACGGGCTGCCGTACAGCCTGTCGACCATGGGCACGACGCGGATCGAGGACCTGGCCTCTCCGGCCCCGCTGGTCTTCCAGATCTATATCTTCCGCGACCGGGGGCTGACGCGGGAGTTTGTCGCGCGATGCAAGGCGGCGGGCTGGCACGGCCTGATCCTGACCGTGGACACGCCGGTTGCGGGCAACCGGTTGAGGGACCGACGCAGCGGCCTTTCCCTGCCGCCGAAACTCACCCTGCGTTCGATGATGGAATTCGCCCTGCATCCGGGCTGGTCGCTGCCGGCGCTGACCGGATCGAAATTCGACTTCGCCAACGTCAGCCATCGCGTGGACGCCCTGGCGTCGGGATCCATGTCCCTGTTCGACTATATCGGCGGGCAGTTCGACCGGTCCCTGACCTGGCGGGACGTTGAATGGCTGGCCGCCGAATGGGGCGGGCCGCTGTCGATCAAGGGGCTGATGACGCCGGAGGACGCCAGGCGCGCCGTCGGTTCGGGCGCCAGCGGGGTGATGATCTCCAACCACGGCGGGCGGCAGCTGGACGGAGCCCCGGCGCCGGTCGACCAGATCGCCGCGGTGCGCGAGGCGCTCGGCGACGGGCCGGAGATCATCTGCGACGGCGGGGTGCGGTGCGGCTCGGACGTGGTCAAGGCGCTGGCGCTGGGGGCGACGGCCTGTTCGGTCGGCCGGCCGTATCTGTACGGTCTGGCGGCGGGCGGCGAGCGCGGCGTGGACCGGGCCCTGACCCTTCTGCACGAGGAGTTCGAGCGGACCCTGGCCCTGGCCGGCGTGCCGGATATCGCCGGCCTGTCGGCGCGGCATGTGCGGCGTCGCAGCCGCTGAGCGTCAGACCAGCAGGGCCTTCAGCACCCCGTCCAGTACAGGCCGGCCGGCCGCCGTGGCCCTGAGGCGGCCTGTTTCGGTTTCGAGGAAGCCATCTCCGATCAACCCGGCCAGCGGTTCGGCCTCAGCCGTCCGGCCCAGCACCGCCAGATCGATGAGCGCCACGCCCTCGACCGTGCGAAGGCCCAGCAACACCTTCTCCTCGGCCGCGTCCCGATCCGACTGCGCCGCCCGCTCGCTCCAGGGCGACCCCGCCGCGACTCCGGCGACATAGGCCCCGATACCCCTGTGCGCGACGGTCGCCGTCCGTGCGCCGGCCAGCGTCAGCCGCCCATGCGCCCCCGGCCCGACGCCCAGATAGTCGCCGCCGCGCCAGACGTGGAGATTGTGGGCCGACCGGGCTGCCTCGCCCCGCGCGTGGTTGGAGACCTCATAGGCGTCGAAGCCGGCGGCCTCGAGAACGGTCTGGGTGGCCTCATAGAGGGCGGCGGACAAGTCCTCATCCGGCGGGGCCCAGGCGCCGCGGGCGACGGCGCGGCCGAAGGCGGTCGTGGGCTCTATGGTCAGCTGATACGGTGAGACGTGTTCGAAGCCCATGTCGATGGCCCCGGTCAGTTCGGCGCGCCAGCCGGCGATGGTCTGGTCCGGCCTCGCGTAGATCAGGTCGATGGACAGGCGGGGAAAGGCGCGGGCGGCGACGGCGACGGCGCGGCGGGCCTCGTCCGCCGAATGGTTGCGGCCCAGGAAGGCCAGGGCCGCGTCGTCCAGCGCCTGCACCCCCATGGACAGGCGGTTGACCCCGGCCTCGCCCAGGGCCGCGAACCGGGCCGCCTCGGCGTCGGTGGGATTGGCCTCGAGCGTGATCTCGATCGGGCCTCGCGGCGGGAACAGGATCCGGGCGCGGTCGATGACGGCGGCCACGGCGTGGGGCGCCATCAGGGAGGGGGTGCCGCCGCCGAAGAAGATCGAGGCCAGCCGGCGCGGACCGGTCAGTTCGGCCTGCGCCTCCATGTCGGCAAGGATGGCGGCGACGAGACCGGCCTGTTCCTCGACCCGGCCCCGGTCCCGCACGACATTGAAGTCGCAATAGGGGCAGATGCGGGCGCAGTAGGGCCAGTGGACGTAGAGGGCGAGGTCGGTGGCGGGGTCTGGGACGGAGGGCATGGGGGCCGTCGGTGATTGGTGGTTAGTGGTTCGTGGCTGGCCAGCAGCTGTGCGACAGCGCGGGCGGCGCCGCCCTTCCGCTGGCAGAGATGCGGCAATCACTACCCACTAACCACTAATCACTCGCCACTCACTCCATCAAAGCCGCCTTCAGCTTCGCAAACGCTGCGGCCCGATGGCTGATGGAATCCTTCAGCGCCGGGTCAAGCTCGCCGAAGGTCTGGTCGCGGCCGTCAGGGATGAAGATGGGATCGTAGCCGAAGCCGCGGTCTCCGCGCGGGGGGAAGGTCAGCTGGCCGTCGACCCGCCCCTCGACCACCACGGCCGGTCCGTCGGGCCAGGCCACGGCGAGGGCCGAGGTGAACCAGGCGCGGCGGTCGGATGAGCCGGTCTCCTCCAGCCGCTCCTCGACGCGGCGCATGGCGAAGGCGAAATCCTTGTCGGGTCCGGCCCAGCGCGCGGAGAATATGCCCGGCGCCCCGTCCAGCGCCGCAACCGACAGGCCGGAGTCATCGGCGAGGGCGACCTCGCCCGAACGGTCGGCCGCATGGCGCGCTTTCAGCAGGGCGTTGCCGACAAATGTGCTCTCGGTCTCGTCCGGTTCGGGCAGATTCAGGCTGGCGGCGGTGACCACCGCGTAATGTCCGCCCAGAAGCGCATCGATCTCGACGGCCTTGCCGGGATTATGGGTCGCGACGACCAGCCGCATCCCCTTGATAAGCTTCAGTTTCATCCCGATCACGCGCTCCGAAACAATCCATTGCCAAAGTTTAATATCGTTAAACGATATGTAACGTGCCTTTTCTCAGAGCACGGCCTATCTATGTCTTCAAGGACGGACGCCGCGACGTTCCCCGATCGGGCCAATACCGGCAAGATCGATGCAGCGGAACAACATAACGAGGGTGAAAACATCCTCACTCAGGTCCAACGGAGAACGACTATGAACACCATGAGCGCTACCAACTTCATCGAGAAGGTCGGCCACGGCATCCTCAACGCCTTCCTGCTCGCCGCCCTGCCGACCGCCCTGGTCGCCACCCTGGTCCAGAGCTTCTGATTTCGTTCTGGCCACGCTTGGCCAGAACGGCGATCAGCCTGACAGTCCGGCCTCAAATAGCCCGAAGGGCGGCAGGCCACACGGAAAAGTCTCACAGGAGCTTTGACGATCGGCATGACAATCGCGATGAATAAGACCGCGTGTGGGTTCGCCGGACCCCGCGCGGCATCCTCGCCCCGCCGACCGGCCCCCTGATCCAGAAAGGTCGACCAATGCGCTTCCCGAAGTCGTCTTCGATCGGGATCCGCGTGCCTTTCGTCCGGACCCCGGCCCTTCCGGCCCTCGGTCCCGGATCCATGTCCAGCCTTCTCGGCGTCGCCCTCGGGGCCGCCTTCTGGATCCTGGCGCTGCTCACGCTCGGCGCCATCCTCATCTTTCTGTTCATCGCCTTCGTTCCGATGGGTCCGCTTGACCTGATCGCGACCTCGGAAGACGGCGGCACCAGCGTGCCCGTTCCGCGCGCCTATTTCCTGTTCGGGGTCGGCGCCTTCGCGGGCTATTTCGCCGGTTTCGCCCTGATCCTTCGCCACCTGCGCCGCATCGTCCACTCGCTGCGCATCGGCGACCCTTTCCAGCCCGCCAACGTCAGCCGGCTGAAACAGATCGGCCTGACCTTGGCCACGGTGACCGGGGGCGCCTGGATCGGCCAGACCCTGGTCTCGCGGCTGGTGCGCGGCGCCCTGGAGCCGCCCAGCCTGTTCGACCTGGTCACCCCCGCCTTTTCCGTGCTGGTCGTCTTCGTCCTGGCCGAAGTCTTCCGCGAAGGCGCCCGGCTGCGGCGCGAATCTGAACTGACGATCTGAGCGTGTTGAGTTAGAGCATCCCCCATGGCCATCCGCGTACAGCTTGACCGCATTCTCCTCGAACGGCGCATGTCGTTGACCGAACTGGCCGACCGCGTCGGCGTGACCCTGGCCAATCTGTCGATCCTCAAGACCGGCAAGGCGCGGGCGATCCGCTTCACCACCCTGGACGCGCTGTGCCGTGAACTGAACTGCCAGCCGGGCGACCTGCTGGTTCAGACGCCGGGGCCGCAGGACGTCGGCTCGGACGAGGATCCGGACGGGAACGCCCCCGGCACGACATGAGCCGCCGCGACGACCTGAGCCCCGACGACCGCCGCATCTGGGCCCGCGTCGCCGGATCGGTCACCCCCCGCAGGCCGAAGAAGGCGGCCCTGGTCACCCCGGGCGCCGCCGTGGTCGATCCCCCCGCCGCGCCCCTGCCCCGGGGGCCGGCGAAGCCACGCGCGGTCCCGACCCCGTATTCCCCCGTCGTTTCTGCGCCCGCCCGTCCCCGGGGCCATCCCGAGGAATTGGAACCGCGCCGCCAGCGGCGGCTGTCGCGCGAGCGGGATCCGATCGAGGCCAGGATCGACCTGCACGGCTATGGCCGCTTCCAGGCCCAGGACGCCCTCACGGCCTTCCTGATCGGAGCCCAGGCGCGCGGCTATCGCTCGGTGCTGGTCGTAACGGGACAGGGCCGGCGCGGCGGCACGGGCGTCATCCGCGCCTCGGTGCACGAATGGCTGCAGGGCCCGGCCCTGCGCGGGGTCGTGTCGGGGTTCGCCTCGGCTGCCCGCCATCATGGCGGGGACGGTGCGCTGTATGTGACGATCCGGAGGAACTGAGTGGTTAGTGGCTAGTGGTTGGTGGCTCCTGGCACCCACCACTAGCCACTAGCCACTAACCACTACTCCAGCGTCAGCCCCGCATCCTTCGCCAGCTTCTCCAGCGACGTCATCGGCCGCGGACCCCAGTGGGCGATGACTTCGGCGGCCGCCAACGACCCCAGCTTGCCGGCATCTTCCAGCGACAGGCCGCGGGCGAGGCCGAGCAGGAAGCCGGCGGCGTACTGGTCGCCGGCGCCGGTGGTGTCGACCACCTTGTCGACGGGGACGACGGCGATGGCGACGCGTTGATCGCCCGAGACGACCACCGAACCGGATTCTCCGCGGGTGATGGCGGCGACGTCAACCATTGACGCAAGCCGCGATGCGCCGGCGTCGAAGTCGTCCGTTTCGAACAGGGCGGCCAGTTCGCCCTCATTGGCCAGGACGATGTCGGCCGAGGCCTCGATGAAGGCCAGCAGTTCGGCGCGCCAGCGGGCGACGACGAAGGTGTCGGACAGGGTGATGGCGACCTTGCGGCCGGCGGCGTGGGCAGCGGCGGCGGCGGCCTCGAAGGCGACGCGGGCCGGGGCCGGATCGAACAGATAGCCTTCCAGATAGACGATGGCCGAGGCGCCGATCAGGTCCGCGTCGATGTCGGCGGCCTCAAGCTGGTTGGCGGCGCCGAGGAAGGTGCACATGGTGCGCTGGCCATCGGGCGTGACATTGATCATGCAGACGCCGGTGGCGAGGCCCATGGCGGCCCCGTCGTGCAGCGGCGGGGTCTCGAAATGGACGCCGACGGCGTGGATGTCATGGGTGAAGACGCCGCCCAGCATGTCGTCGGCCACCTTGCCGATATAGGCCGCACGGCCGCCGAAGCTGCCGACGCCGGCAACCGTATTGCCCGCCGACCCGCCCGAGGCCTCAACGCCCGCGGCCATGGCGGCGTAGAGGGCGGCGCTCTGTTGCGCATCGACCAGCTGCATCGAGCCGGCGGTCAGGCCCTGGGCCGTCAGGAAGGCGGGATCGCAGGGGGCGAGGACGTCGACGATGGCGTTGCCGACGGCGCAGACGTCGTAGGTGGGGGCTTGGGTCATGAGCGGGGGCCATAGCGGGCGCGCGGCGGAATGGCCAGTCGGGGGCCGGTTTTCCCTTATGGACGGACAAGCAGAGCCATGTTGCGGACCGGGCGGCTTTCTGGTCTGAGCCGCTCATGACCGAGATCGCCGTCCTGACCCCCGACGCCGCCGATTCCTCCTATGCCGGCCAGTGGCCCGGGGTGCTGGAGCGACTGGCCGAGGCCCTCGCGACGGCCGGGCTGACGGCGGTTCCGACGGCCTGGACGGACCACATCGAAGACGCTTCGGGCCTGACGCGGTTTCCGCTGGTCCTGCCGCTGATTGCGTGGGGCTATCACCGGGATCACGCCCTCTGGATGCAGGCCTGCGCGACCTGGGAAGCGGCGGGGGTGAAGATGTTGAACCCGCCGTCCGTGCTGGGCTGGAATTCGGACAAATCCTATCTGGGGCGGCTGGCGGAGCAGGGCGTGGCCATGCCCGACACGGTCTGGATCGACGGGCCGACACAGGCGGACGCCGACGCCGCCTTCGACCGGTTCGGGGCCGACCAGATCGTGGTCAAGCCGCGCGTCTCGGGCGGGGCCTACAAGACGCTGCGGCTGGCGCGGGGCGAGCCCATGGTCGGGGCGCCTGAGGGGCCGGCGATGATCCAGCCCTATCTGCCGAGCATCGAGAACGAGGGCGAAACCTCCCTGCTCTTCTTCGGCGGCCGGCTCAGCCACGTCGTCAACAAGCGGCCGGTTCCGGGCGAGTTCCGGGTCCAGGTCCAGTACGGCGGCGGCTATGTCGCCCTGCCGGAGCCGCCGGCGGGCGCGCTGGCGCTGGCGGAACAGACGCTGGCGGCGATCGGCGAGGACCTGCTCTACGCCCGCATCGACATGGCCCCGGACGCCGACGGCGGCTGGCTGTTGATGGAGGCCGAGCTGATCGAGCCGGACTTCTACCTGGGATCGGCGCCGGAGGGCGGGAGACGGTTTGCGGAGGCGGTGAGAGCGCGCCTCCCTGTCTAGTCGGCGGTGCCCGCGCCGGGCCCGATGTAGCGCATCCCGACTGCCGAGGTATCGGCCGAAAAACGCACCTGTACTCGCGCGACAGCATCGGACGACAGGTTGGTGATCCGCGCCGTCGTCTCGCGCGGGAAGACCGCGTTGAAACCCTCGCCCGGCGCCACGCGCGCAATCAGGGTCTCGCCCGAAGCGGTTACAGCCGCCACATCAACCGCAACCGGACCGGTATTGGTTCCGATCACTCGCAAGGGACGGCGCTGATCACCGCCCAGCAGAAAGCTCTGCGACGGCGGAATGCTGGTGTTGCTGGTCGAGTAAAACAACTGGGCCGGCGCAGCATAGGCGGCCGGGACCGCGGCGGCAGCCAGCGACAGACAAAGGGCGGCGGACAAGGCGACACGCATGATCAGGGCTCCTTGATTGGAGGTTGTTGTTCTGATTTACGCCGCAGCATCCCCCCCGGATGCGCCGTTTGGCGGCGACATGTGGTCAGCCTGCCCCCAACAACAGGCCGGACGGACACAGGTCGCTGATCACACACCCTCCGCATTTCGGCTTCCGCGCCGTACAGGTGTAGCGGCCGTGCAGGATCAGCCAGTGGTGGGCCTTGGGCAGCCAGTGCTCGGGCACGACGCGGAACAGCTGTGCCTCGACCTTGTCCGGCGTGGCGGCATTGGCGAGGCCGAGGCGGTGGGAGACGCGGAACACATGGGTGTCGACGGCGATGGCGGCCTCGATGCCCAGTTCGTTGAGCACCACGCTGGCGGTCTTGCGGCCGACGCCGGGCAGCGCCTGGAGGTCGGCGCGGTTCAGCGGCACCTCGCCGCCATGCTGTTCCAGCACGATCCGGCTCAGGGCGATGACGTTCTTCGCCTTGCCGCGATACAGGCCGATGGAGGCGATATAGGGGACCAGCCCCGCCTCCCCCAGTTCCAGCATCTTCGCGGGCGTGTCGGCGACGGCGAACAGTTTGTCCGTGGCCTTGTTGACCGAAACGTCGGTGGCCTGGGCCGAGAGGGCGACGGCGACCACCAGCGTATAGGGGCTTGAGAAGCTGAGCTCGGTCTTCGGCTCCGGCATGATCCGCGCCAGCCGCTCGAAGATCGCCTCGACCCGGTCATCGTCGGGCGGCCAGCCCAGCACGGGGACCATCGCCCCGGTCATGACGGCGGGGCGTTTGGGCGCGGCTTTCGGGCGGGCCCCGGGACGGACCTTGGTCGGCTTCATCCCGACCGGTTAGCAGACGCAGGTCCTTACCGGGAGGGCGTCAGGCCTCCCAGGACGTAGGAATGAACAGGGCCGCGGCGCCGATGATCATGCCCAGCAGACCGACGGCGAACGGCAGGCCGAACAGGATGGTGCAGCTCAGGATCATCAGACTGGCGGGCTGGGCGAAACGGGCGGCGAGGCGCTTCATGGTGTTCTCCGGTCAGCTTGGCCGTATGTGGAGACCCGCGCGGGGCTACGGTCAAGTACCGCTGGTATCTCCCCGTGACTGTTGGCCTGGGGCGCCAATCGGCCTAGACCGCGCAGATCGTCCCGGAGTCCCCGTCATGCTGATCCATCTGTCGTCCTGGCCCGAGATCGACGCCGCACTGAAAACCACGAAGACGGTGGTCGTGCCGATCGGCTCGAACGAGCAGCATGGCCCGACCGGCCTGCTGGGCACAGACTGGATGTGCCCCGAGATCATCGCCCACGCCGCCGAGAAGCAGGACGCAAGCCTCGTCGTCGCCCCGACCTTCAACATCGGCATGGCCCAGCACCACCTGGCCTTCGCCGGCACCATCAGCCTGCGCCCCTCGACCTTCATGGCCGCGATCACCGACTGGGTGTCGTCGCTGAGCCGGCACGGCTTCGAGCGGATCTATTTCCTCAACGGGCACGGCGGCAATGTCGCCACCATCGAGGCGACCTTTGCGGAAATCTACGCCGAGTGGAGTTTCGTCGAGGAGCAGCCGCCCTTCGTGCTGAAGCTGAAGAACTGGTGGGACCTGCCGGGGGTCAACAGCCTGTGCAACCGCATCTTCCCGACGGGCCACGGCATGCACGCCACCCCGTCCGAGATCGCCGTGACCCAGGCGGCCTATCCGGACCACATCAAGACGGCCGACTACAGCCCGCAGATCGCGCCGACAGGGCCGATCCGCGACGCCCTGGACTATCGCGCCCGCTTCCCGGACGGCCGGATCGGCTCGGACCCGGCCCAGGCCAGCCCGGAGCACGGACGGACCATCATCGAGGCCGCGGTTCCCGCCCTGCTCAAGGATGTCGCCGACTTCTCCAACGAGGTCTTGCCCGAGGTCTGAAACCGGCCCAAGGCTGCGGCATGACCGAGTTCGAAAAAGCCATCAAGACCGGCCGCCGCCTGACCCGCGACGGCGCGCGGGCGACCAGTACGGCCCTGTCCGGCGGCGAGATGATGAAGGCCGCGGGCGACGTCATCAACGCCCGGCTGGAGATCATGGCCGCCGGCATGGCCGATCCGCGCAAGATCGACCTGACGGAACTGTCGTTGATGAGCTCGGAGAAGGTCGAGGCGCTGTCGGCCTCCGCATCGGCCATGGCGAAGACCTTCGGGGATATCGGCGGGCGTCTGGGCTCGGGCGTCATGACCGAGGCGGAGCACGCCTCGAAGGCCGCGACCTCGATCGCTGCGGCCGCGACCCCCGCGGCGGCGATGCAGGCGCAGTACAGTTACGCCGTCGGCTGGTGGAGCCGGGCGGCGGCGCAGATGCTGACCCTGAACAGCGCCATGCTGAAGGGTCAGGCCGACGCCATGCGCCCGATCCACCGCACCGCCGTGGACAATGCGAAGCGGCTGAAAAAACCTACCTGAACGGCGGCTCGTCGAAGGCCCGCAGCTTGCGGGAGTGCAGGCGGGAGCCCTCGGCGCGCAGCAGGTCGATGGCGTGGATGCCGATCTGCAGATGCTCGGAGATCGACCCCTCATAGAAGCGGTTGGCCTGGCCCGGCAGTTTGATCTCGCCGTGCAGGGGCTTGTCCGAGACGCACAGCAGGGTGCCGTAAGGGACCCGGAAGCGGTAGCCCTGGGCCGCGATGGTGGCGGATTCCATGTCGATGGCCACGGCCCGGCTCTGGTTGAAGCGCAGGGCCGACTTCGAATAGCGCAGCTCCCAGTTCCGGTCGTCGGTGGTGACCACCGTTCCGGTGCGCAGGCGCCGTTTGACCTCCTCGCCCGGCGCGCCGGAGACGATCTTGGCCGCGTCATAGAGGGCGCGCTGGACCTCGGCGATGCTCGGGATGGGGATGTCCGGCGGCAGGACCGCGTCGAGCACATGGTCGTCGCGCAGATAGGCGTGGGCCAGGACGTAGTCGCCGATGCTCTGGCTGGGCCGCAGGCCGCCGCAGTGGCCGATCATCATCCAGGCGTGGGGACGGGTGACGGCCAGGTGGTCGCAGATGGTCTTGGCGTTGGACGGTCCGACGCCGATGTTGACCAGGGTGATGCCGTTCCAGCCCGGCGCCGTCAGGTGATAGGCCGGCATCTGGTGCTTCTTCCAGGCCGCGTCCATGGCCGCCGTCTCGGGGCTGGGCGTGTCGCGGGTGATCACAATGCCGCCGGCGCAGACCAGTTTTTCATAGGGGCTGTCCGGATCCTGCAACTGGGCGCAGGCCCAGCGCACGAACTCATCGACGTAGCGATTGTAGTTGGTGAACAGGATGTAGCTCTGGACGTCCTCGACCGGGGTGCCCGTGTAGTGGCGGAGTCGGGCCAGGGAGAAGTCGGTGCGCAGGCCGTCGAACTGGGCCAGCGGGAAGTCCTTGCCCAGATCGAACATGCCGTCGGAGATCTCGTCGCCGATATGGGCCAGGTCGGTGGTCGGGAAATAGCGGGCGACGGCGGCCGTCTGGCTGCGGTCCAGGGCCACGTCCGAGCCGTCCATCACATAGGGGAACGGAATCTCCTGCTGCGACGGTCCGACGTCGAAGGTCGCGCCATAGTCGGCCTGCAGCAGGCTGAGTTGCTCCGTCAGATAGGGGCGGAACAGGTCGGGGCGGGTGATGGTCGTTGAATAGACGCCGGTCCGCGACAAACGGGCGTAGGCGCGGGTTTCAAGGTTCTGGGGCCGGTCGCCGAACCAGCTGACCCGGAGTTCCGGATAGGCGAAGAGGCCCCTGGCCCGCGCATCGGGATCGGCGCGCTCGCCGGTCCGCAGGAAAGTCCCCACCGCGCTGCGCAGGTTCGAGACCGATTGATTGTAGAGGGTTTCGAGGCGGTCCAGGGCCGCCTGTGCTGTCATCGTTTCTGTCATGGCCTCGTCTAGCGGAAGAACGTGACCTTGGCGAGACGGTGGCGCTTACTCGCCCCCCGCCTCCGCGCGCGTGATCAGGGCCAACAGGCGCGGACTGTCGGCATGCCTGCGTTTCAGCACCGCAGCCTCGGCGTCGAGCGCGTCACAACTGAGCTCGGCGACGGCCGCGGCGATCTGTGCCCGGCGTTCCGCGTCATAGCCCTCCTCGCCCCCGAAATGGTCGCAGCCGAGTCGACGGCTCGCATAGTCGAAGACCGCCGTCGGCGTGCGGGCAGCGCCCTCCAGGACGGCGTCGCGGACCGTGATGTTGGAGAGCAGCAGACGGTCGCCCTCGATCTCGAACGACAGAATGGCCGTGCCGGCGGTGCCGCAGCAGTTGCCGTCGCCGTCCTGCCACAGCGGGGTGACCGCCATCATATTGGGCCAGTCGAAACGGACACCCTGCCAGACCTCAAGCCCCTCGGGCAGCCGCTCGGCGAGATCATCCCACCAGCTCCAGGTGTCGATCTGGGTCAGGCGACGGCTGTCGGGAAAGTCCCAGCGGAACAGAACGTCCGCATTCCCGCCCCCCGAGCCCGCATGGATGCCGGGCACGGCGATATAGGCGGCGCCGTCGAACTCCGGCCCGGTGAGCAGGACGGGGGCGTCGAAGCGCGCTGCGTCGAAACTCCAGGCGATCGGCGCTGTCGGCCCCATCCGCGCCGCGCCGGCGTCGCCGAAGAAGACGATGCCGCCGGAGATGCCGTCCTCGTCGGTGAACCCCTCCTGCAGCTGCCACTGCAGGCCGCCGTCCCGGAGCGCGAGATAGCCGCCCATGGGAGAGCTGCAGCCCTTCAGGCCGGTCGCCACGCACTCACGGCCCAGCAGCGGCGGCGTCGTGAAGACCATGGCGCCGAGGCGCTCGTCCCGCGCGGCCTGGATCGTCAGATCCTCGATCCGCGACTGGATGTCGTCCGCCGGATCCATGCCCTCGGGCAGTTCATCGTGGCTGGCGCGCCAGTCGGCCTGATCCCGCGCCAGGGACAGCGGCAGGGGCGTGGCCTCGCGCGCGCGGCGCAGGGCCTGCTCCAGGGTCGGCGTCTGGCTGACCACCGGGCCGGCCCCCGCCAGCGTCAGCGTCAGCGTCGCCAATGCGAGAACGGCCAGAGTGCGCATGCGTGATCTCCCCATGCCGCCACCCTGCCGTCGCGCGCGGGCGCGGCCTACTGACGCCTTCTGACGTCAGGCGAGTTCGCGCTGCAGGAAGGCCGTGGCGTCGTCCAGCACCGGCGCCTTCTTGCGGAACAGGGGCGAGAAGGTGGAGATCAGGTCGGCGTGATTGAGGCCCGGATAGAGTTTGAACTCGCAGCGGCCGCCGACCGCCCGCATCCGCTCGCACAGGATGGTGGTGTCCTCGGCGTGGACAATGACGTCCTCGGTTCCATGGCCCAGCCACAGCGGCGGCGCGTCGGCGCGGGCGAAGGTCACCGGCTGGGTCAGGGTCGGGTCAGCGACGCGCCCGAAGGCGTTGACCGAGGCCGGAACATCAAACGGCAGGAAGTCATAGGGGCCCGCCAGACCGACCGCCGCCCTGATCAGACCGGGCGCGCCGGCGGCGGCCATATAGCGTCGGTCGAGGGTGATCATCAGGGCCAGATGGGCCCCCGCCGACTGGCCGATCACGCCCAGCCGCGCCGGGTCGCCGCCGTACCGGCCGGCGATCTCGCCCACCCTGGCCGTCGCAAGGGCCGCGTCCTCGATGAAGGCGGGGAAATGCACCTGCGGGACCAGCCGGTAGTCCGGCAGGGCGACGACGAAGCCGCGCGCCGCCAGCGCCTGCGCCGCCCAGGCGTAGTGGGTCTTGTCCCCGCTGTCCCAGCCGCCGCCGTAGAACAGCACCAGCACCGGCCACGGCCGCTCCCGCTGCTCCATGGGGGCGAAGACGTCGAAGGTCTGGCGCGGGTCGTCGCCATAGGCGATGTCGCGGGCGGCGCGGCGCACGCCGCCGTCTCGCGGCCCGAAGGTGTTGAGCAGGGCCAGGGGCGAACAGGCCGCGGCAAGCAGTCCGAGCGCGGGGGCGAAAAGGCCTCTTCGGGTCATGCGGTCCTTGTGGGCGACAGGGCGACAGGCCCCAAGATACGCATGGAACCCGCTTTCGGCTCAACCTGTCGCGCTCCTATCGCGCCGACGAGATCAGGGCCCCGCAGTTGGCGTCCTCGGCCAGGCCCGGATCCACGAAGGGCAGCAGGGCGACCAGCGGGTTGATCAGGGCGCCCAGGGCCGCGCCGATGCCCACCTGACCGGCGACCGCCCCGCCCTCGATGCCGACCCTCGGGGTGGTCAGCGGCCCGACGACGGTGATCGGCGACCAGAGCCGGATCAGGCGCGGCTGTTTGGTCTCGCCATCGATGCGCAAATTCATGGTCTCGGCGCCGAGATCGATTGTCCCGGTTCCCTTGGCCAGAACGGGCGTCGTGTCGATCACGAAGGTCCGCGCCGTCGCGATGCCGCGACGGACCGTGAAATCGGCGACGGCGCAGCGGATCTCCGATGAGCCCTGGTCGCCGGACAGCAGCCGACCGAGACCGGCGGTGACATTGATCCCGAGCAGTTCGGCGAAGGCCGACCGCATCCGTCCCTGCGGCACGACCAGGCTGATCGTGCCGTTGGAGCTGGCGGCGAAATCATGCACCGACGCCCCCGGACCCTCCAGCCTGGCGCGGCCCAAGGCGGCGCCGGTGACCGTCGGGGCGCCGTCGCGGGCGGGGATGATGGACTCCAGCGGATAGCCTCTCAGCCGGAAGTCGGCCGAGGTATAGGGCACATCCCGGTTGGCGTTGATCCGCGCGGTTCCGTTCAGCGAGCCGCGATTGAAGTCGAAGGACACGGGATCAAGCCTGAGGATGCCGTCCTTCAGATCGGCGCCGAGATCGACCTGACGGATGTCGAGCTCGTTGCGTTTCACCCGGGCGGCCCGGTAGCGCAGGGTCCCGTCCATGACCCGCAAACGTTCGACGTTCAGCGGCGCGGTGGGCAGCAGTTTCGCGCCGGCGCCCGAGGTGGTCACCGTATCGCCGCCGGCCGTGACCCGCGGCGTACCGCCCAGCACCGCGGAAAGGTCGTCAATGTCGAGCAGGCGCGAGCGCAGGTCCGCGTCGACCCGGCGGCGGTCGCCGACCTTGTCGACCTTCAGATCGCCGGACAGGTCCGACGTGCCGACCCGGCCCGAGAAATCGCTGAAGGTGAAGACTTCATCGTCCCGCGTCAGCATTCCACTCAGCCGGTAAGGCGGCGTGTTGGGGGTGGTGATGCCGGTTAGAAGATACAGGTCGGCCAGATCGCGGCCCTGAAGGTTGAGTGTGGCCGTGAACTGACCCAGATCGAACGGCCGGGTGATCGATCCGTCGGCGATCAGGGTCGAACCGACGCCCGACAGCTCGGCCTTGAAGGCATAGGGCCGGTCGCGCCGGATGTTGATGAAGGGCCCGCCGCGAACCTCCAGTCGCAGAGGCGTGCCGTTCATCGTGCCCCGTCCGTCCAGATGGAAGCCGGCCCGGGCGTCCGTGCCCTCCCGCGCCGAGATCGTCGCCCGCAGGGTCATGTCGCGCTTCTGCTCATCGAGACTCAGCGTTCCGTCGCGGATGACCAGGTGATTGATCAGCGGGATTCTCATGCTGTCGTCGGCGGGCGCGTCCGGATCGAGCACCCAGCTGAGACGGCCGTCGTCGGTGGCGATCAGCACGACTTCGGGTTTGGTGATGAGCACGCTCGGCATCTCGATCCGGCCGGTCAGCAGGGCGCCGAGCCGGATGGAGGCCTGGAGGTCTGCGACCCTGAGGGTGTCCTGTTCCAGCGCCCAGTCCGGACCGCCGATGCGCAACCCCCGCAACTGCGCCGAGGGGGTCATGCTGAACAGGTTGACGTCGAGGTCGCCGTTCAACTCTATCTCGCGGTCATATCTGGCCGAGGCCCACTCGCCGATCGGGCCGCGCAGCCAGTTCCACTGGAACAGGGCGAGAAAGACCACGAACAGGACGAGGAGCAGGACGGTCGCCCCGGCGGCGATGGCCTCAGGCCGGCCCGGACGACGCAGCCCGCCATAGACCGGATCATGGGCGACGACCCAGTCCCGCCGCTCGCGCGCCCATGCGCCGGCGGGAACCAGAGCCCGGTCCCGAACGACCAGCCAGTTCGGATTGTCTTTCAAGGGGTTGGGCAAGAACGGACTCCGTCGAACCCCTGACAACGCGCGAACGTGGCAGTTGGCGCCATCGGCCGCAACGCGAAGGGCGCGCCCGTCGCCGGACGCGCCCTCTTTCGGTCGCCGTTGGGTCCAGCGCTACTCGGCCGGCTTGAGATATTTGTCGAGCCAGCCGAACACCTCGGTGTGCCACTGGCGACTGTTGGCGGGTCGGAGCACCCAGTGGTTCTCATTGGGGAAGACTACCAGCCGGCTCTCGATGCCTCGCCGCTGCAGGGCGGTGAAGGTCGACAGGGCCTGGGTGGTCGGGACGCGGAAGTCCAGATCACCCTGGATCACCAGCATCGGATCGCGCCAGTTGCGCACATGGTTGGCCGGGTTGAATTCCTGGTAGCCGCGCGGGTTATCGTAAGGTGTGCCGCCATTCTCCCATTCGGTGAACCACAGCTCTTCGGTGGCATAGCCCATGCCGAAGGTGTCGAAGATGCCGTCGTGGTTGACCAGGCATTTGAACTCGCCGGCCCAGTTGCCGGCGATCCAGTTGACCATATAGCCGCCGTAGGAGGCGCCTAGCGCACAGGCGTTGTCGCCATCGAGGAAGGGATAGCGCTCCTGGGCGAAGGCCCAGCCCTTCTGCAGGTCTTCCAGCGGGCGGTCGCCCCAGTGCCGGCTGATCGAGTCGGTGAAGGCCTGGCCGTAGCCGGTCGAGCCGTGGAAATCGATCATCACCACCGCATAGCCGGCCCCGGCGTAGGTCGAGGCGTTCCAGCGGTACGACCAGCTGTTGCCGAACGAACCCTGCGGCCCGCCGTGGATCAGGAAGGCGACCGGATACTGCCGGCCTTCGACATAGCCCGCCGGCTTGATGACATAGCCGTGCACCGTCTCGCCGTTCCAGCCGGGGAAGCTGAACTGCTCCGGCTCGCCGAACACCTCATTGTCCAGCGACGGGTTCACGTCGGTGATCCGGCGCGGCATTTCGCGACCCCGGAAGGTCTTCACGAACAGCTCACTGGGTCGGGTCAGGGTGTCCTGGGCGAAGACGAAGCCCGAGGGCGTCTGCTGGAAGGCCGAGACGTGGCCCTCGCCGGTGATCGGCACGACCGAGCCGCTGGTCACGTCGACGGCGAAGATCCGGGTCTGACCGACGTCGCCGGCGGTGGTGTAGAGGGTCCGGCCGTCACGCGACCACTGCAGGGTGTCGGCCGAACGATCCCAGTTCGCCGCGATCTGGCGAACCTGTCCGGTGGCCATGTCGCGCAGGAAGATTCCGTATTTGTCGGCCTCGAAGCCGGGCCGGGCCATGGCGCGATAGGCCATCGTCCGTCCGTCCGGCGAGAAGACCGGGCCGGTGTCCCAAGCGTCATTGTCGTCGGTCAGGTTCTCGAAGGTCCCGTCGCCGCTCAGGCCGTTGGTGCGCCAGAGGTCGAAATTGGTGCTCCAGGGCTCCGACTGGCCCGCCACCCGCGCCGAGAAGACCACCGACTGACCGTCGGGGGCGAAGGTGAACTCGCTCTCGTCGCCGAAGGGTTTGGACGGGGTGTCGCCGTCGAAGCCGCGTGTGACCATGATCGGTTCGCCTGAGCCGTCGGCATTGACCACAAACAGGTGGTTCTGGGTCCCGTCCCGCCAGGTGTCCCAGTGGCGCACGAACATCCGGTCATAGACCTGGCCGGTGGCGGGATCGTCGGCGATCGCCTTCGTCCGGTCGACGGTGCAGGCCAGGTCGGCGCAGTCGGGGAAGACCGCCAGCGAGACCGCGACTTTCGAGGCGTCCGGGCTGAGCCGGTAAGCGTTGACGTCGAGCGGCAGGTTCGTCACCTGCACCGGCCCGGTCCCGTCGGCCGCGGCGCGCCAGACCTGGCTCGAGCCCGACCGGCCCGAGAGGAAATACAGCTTGCCGTCCGAACCCCAGCGGGCGGTGTTGGCGCCGCCCTCATTGATAGCCAGCCGCACCGGCTCACCCGGTTCGTTGAGATCCATCATGAACAGGGCGCCCGAGCGACGGTTGGCGGCGACGTCGGTGGCGGTCACCGAATAGACCACCCAGCGGCCGTCCGGGGACACCTGCGGATCGCCGAGCCGGTTCAGGGCGATCATGTCCTGCCAGGTGAAGTTGTTGAGCGCCTCGTTCGCGACAACGGGGGCCGCGGCGGCCGGGGCTTCGGCGACCATCGCCGGCGGCGTATCGGCCAGAGCCGGAACGGCGGCCAGCAGCACGAAGGCGGCGCAGGCGCCGGTGAGCAGGGAACGGTGACGCATGGCGGTTTCCTATCGACGAAGACGCGGATCAGGGCCCTGGGGTAGCACCGCCCGCCTGGCGGCGAAAGTTCAGGGCCGCGCGGCGGCCGCAGCCTCGTTCGCGGCCCGCTCGGCAGCCGCCGAAGCCTCATTGGTGAAGGAGAAGGTCCAGTCCAGAATCTCCTGCTGCCAGTCGACCCAGTTGCGCGGCTTGAGCACCCAGTGGTTCTCGTCCGGCACATGGACGAACCGGCTTTCGATGCCGCGCCTTTGCAGGGCCGAGAAGGTCGCCAGTCCCTGCTCGACCGGGACGCGGAAATCGCGCGAGCCGTGCAGGACCAGCATGGGCTTCGACCAGTCCCCGACCCAGGTGTTGGGGCTGAAGTCGCGGTACAGATCGGCGCGCTCCCACGAAGGCCCCTCGAACTCGGCGATGAAGGTGGCCAGGTCCATGGCGTTCATCAGCTGGCCGACATCGAACACCCCGGCGTGGTTGACCAGACAGCGCCACGGCCCGTTCCATTTGCCGGCGATCAGATTGACCATATAGCCGCCGTAGGAGGCCCCGAGCGCGCAGGCCCGGTCGCTGTCGATGAAGGCGTTGGAGGCCAGGGCGGACTCCCACCCCTTCTGCAGATCCTCCAGCGGCCGGTCGCCCCAGTGGCTGGTGATGGAGTCGGTGAAGGCCTGTCCGAACCCGGGCGAGCCGTGGAAATTGACCATCACCACCGCATAGCCCGCGCCGGTGTAGATCTGCGGGTTCCAGCGATAGCTCCAGCCGTCGGTCCAGGGCGATTTCGGGCCGCCGTGGATCAGATAGACGGCCGGATAGCGCCGCCCCTCGACATAGCCGGCCGGTTTGAACACCCAGCCCTGCACCGCCTCGCCGTTCCAGCCGGCGAAGGTGAAGCTCTCGCCCTCGGGCAGGTCGGTCCCGGCCAGGGCGGCGGCGTTGTGGTTGGTCAGGGCGCGCGGCGCCTCGCCCGAGGCGTCGACGATCTGCGCCGGGCCGCCGAAGCCTTCCTGCGACAGGATCAGCCGGCCTGCGGCCTCATCGAAGGCTGAAACCGTGCCTTCATCGGTCACCGCGCGGACGGCGCCGGTGCGGGCGTCGATCTCGAACAGCTTCTGCTGGCCGTTCTCGGCGGCCGTGGCGTAGAGGGCCCGCCCGTCCGAGCGCCAGCGCAGGGCGCCGGGGCCGCGGTCCCAGTCGGGCGTCAGGGCGCGGGCACCCGAGCCGTCGACATTGCCGATCATGATCACGGCCTGATCGCCGAAGACGTTCTCGCGCCGGCCCGCCAGCCAGGCGAGGCGACGGCCGTCTCGCGAGAAGGCGGGATTGGTGTCCGGGGCCGGGTTGCCGTCCGTCAGATTGACCGCCGGGCCGCCCTCGATCGAGGCGCTGTACAGGTCGAGATCATTGGTGAAGGCCTCTGCCCGGCCCTGCATCTGGGTCGAGAAGACGACGCGGCGGCCGTCAGGCGAGATGACGAACTCCCCGTCGTCACCCAGTGGCCGCGAGGGGGTGTCCCCGTCGACCCCAACCATCAGATCGCGCAGCTCACCCGCCGCCAGTCCTGACGCATTCAGAGACACGGCGAACAGATGATTGCGGCGACCGTCGTGCCAGCTGTCCCACGGACGCAGCGGCAGGCGGTCATAGGCCCGCACGGTCGAGACCGAGGCGACCTGGGCCCTGATCCGGTCGCGGGTGCAGGCGAGGTCGGGACAGTCCACGAACACCGCCATCGCCACGACCAGCGACCGGCCGTCCGGCGTCAGGCGGAAGGCGGTGACGTCCACCGGCAGGGTCGTGACCTGCACCGCCGCCATCCCCTCGCGGTCCATGCGCCAGACCTGGCTGGAGCCGCCGCGCGAGGAGAGGAAATAGATCGACTGGCCGTCGGGCGCCCAGCGCGCGCTGGCCACGCCGCCGTCGGAAGCCGCCAGCCGCCGGGGCGGACCATCCGGGTCGATCACCCAGGCCGAGCTGACGCCGCGATTGCCGGCCCAGTCGGTGGCGCGAACCGAGTAGAGCACCCGCCGGCCGTCAGGCGACAGACGGGGGTCGGAGACCCGCTCCAGCATGGCCAGCTGGTCCGGACTGAGCCCCCCGGCCGCGGTCGGGGCGACCACCGGTCCGGCATCGGCCGGCGGGGTCTGGGCCAGGGCCGCGCTGCTGATCGCCAGCGCCAGGGCCGCCGCGCCGGCCAGAAGTCCCATCCGCATCATCATTCGCCCCGCCCCCTGTGATCGCCCAGACTTAACACGGCGATCGCGCCCGCCAAGCCGCTTGCCGTGCGCGCCGCAAGCGGCGACAACCGGAACGAATGACCGAGATCGTCGCCCCCCCGCCGACCCGCCCGGATCCGCACATCTGCGACGTGCTGATCGCCGAGCGCGCGCCGCGTCTGACACGATCACTGTTCTGGCCGGTCATCAGGCCCATCCTCTACAAACTGCTCAACTATCGGGCGGCAGTGCGCATGGCCGATGCAGTCAGGCCGCTGACCGGGGCCGGGGCGCTGGACTATATGAGCGACCTGATGGACCTGCGGGTCGCGGTGATGAATCCCGAGCGGATTCCGGCCAGCGGGCGCTGCATCGTCGTCGCCAACCATCCGACCGGCATCGCCGACGGGATCGCCGTGTTCGACGCCATCCGCGCCCGCCGGGCCGACGCCGTCTTTTTCGCCAACGCCGATGCGCTGCGCGTCTCGCCCCGGCTGGGCGAGGCCGTCATCCCGGTCGAATGGGTGGTGGCCAAACGGACGCGCGAGAAGACCCGCGCCACCTTGCTGGCGGCCAAGGAGGCCTTCGAGGCCGATCGCTGCGTCGTCATGTTCCCCGCCGGCCGGCTGTCGCGCGTGGCCAAGGATGGCTCCCTGACCGATCCGGAATGGGCCGCAACGGCCGCGTCGCTGGCGCGCAAATACGACGCCCCCGTCGTGCCGATCCATGTCGCCGGGCCGGACTCCACCCTGTTCCACCTGTTCGACCGGGTGTCGCAGGAGCTGCGCGACATCACCCTGTTCCACGAGCTGTTGAACAAGAGACGCACGGCATTCCAGCTCAAGGTCGGCAAGCCGATCCCGCCCTCCCGGCTCGATATTGATGCGGTCAAGGCGACCTACGGGCTGAAGGCCTTCACCGAACGGGTCCTGCCCAGTCAGCCGGACGCTGAATTCGCATGAGTGGGACACGCGACTGGGTGCTGGCCGACGCCGAAGCCACGACCCGGCTGGGAGCGGCCATCGCGCCACGCCTGTCGCCGGGTGAGACCGTGCTGCTGTACGGCCCGCTGGGCATGGGCAAGTCGACCCTGGCGCGTGGCCTGATCCGGGCCAAGACCCGGCCGGATGAGGACGTGCCCTCGCCGACCTTCACCCTGGTCCAGTTCTATGAGAGCACGCCGCCGGTGGCCCATTTCGACCTCTACCGCCTGACCCGCCCCGAGGAGGCGGCGGAGATCGGTCTGGACGAGGCGCTGGACGAGGGCTGCGCCGTGATTGAATGGCCCGAGCGGCTGGGCGACGATCCGGCGGCGTGGCTGGGCCCGGATCGGCTGACCGTCACACTCGCCGAACAGGGCGACGGGCGGCTTGCGACCGTTTCTGGCGTAGGGGCGTGGGAAGGGAAGCTGAAGGATCTGCATGTCTGACCGTGAACGCCAGCGCCTCGACTTCCTCCGGACGGCCGGCCTCGCCGACGCCGTGCGTATCCCGCTGGCCGGCGACGCCTCGACGCGCCGCTATGAGCGGCTGACCACGGCCGATGGCCGGAAGCTGATCCTGATGGACCAGGCGCCGGCCGAGGAGAGCGCGGTCGCGCCCGAGGACGCCGATGCCGACCAGCGCCGGGCCCTGGGCTACAATGCCGAGGCGCGGCTGGCGGGCGGATCGGTCGCGGCCTTCGTCGCCATCGCCGGCTGGCTGCGCGAGCGCGGCCTGTCGACGCCCGCTATCGGCGCGCGGGACACAGCGGCCGGCCTGGCGGTGCTTGAGGATCTGGGGGACGACATCTTCGCGTCCCATGACCGGGACTTGCAGACCATCTACGGCGCGGCGGTCGATGCATTGGCCGGTCTGCACGAGACGCCGCCGCCACGGGTGATCGAGGCCGACGGCGAGCGCTGGCCGCTGCATCGCTATGACGCCCTCGCCTATCAGGCCGGGCTGGACCCCTTCCTGGAGTGGTGGCCGGCCTTCGCCGGACTGTCGACACCGTCCGATGAGGCGCGGGCCGAATGGTCGGAGCTGTGGGCGCCGGTGATCGCCCTGGGCGAGGCCGCGGCGCCGGTCTTCGTGCACCGCGACTATCACGCCGAAAACCTGCTGTGGCTGCCCGACCGGCCGGGACTGGCGCGGGTCGGGATGATCGATTTCCAGGACGCGGTCAGCGGCCATCCGGCCTGGGACCTGCTGCATCTGCTGCAGGACGCCCGCCGGGACGTCGCGCCCGAACTGGAGACGGCGATGCTGGACCGCTATCTGGCGGCGCGCGGCCCGGCGCTGGATCGCGAGACCTTCCTGCACGACTACCGCGCCCTGGCCGCCCTGAACGCGGCCCGCATCCTCGGCCGCGTCTTCGCCCGGCAGGAGGTGCTGTTCCGGCGCGACCGCTACACCGCCTTCATGCCGCGCACCTGGCGGCATCTCGAGCGCGACCTTGAGGTCGGCGGTCTGCACGGCCTGAAGCAATGGTTCGACCGTCACGTTCCGGCCGAGGCGCGGGTCGCGGAGAACCGGTCGTGAGTGCTCCCACGACCGCCATGGTGCTCGCCGCCGGGCTCGGCACCCGAATGCGGCCCCTGACCGACGACCGGCCCAAGGCCCTGGTCGAGGTCGCCGGATCGGCCCTGATCGACCATGTCCTTCGCCGTCTGGGCGAGTCGGGCGTCGAGCGGGCCGTCGTCAATGTCCACTGGTTCGCCGAACGTCTGGAATCGCACCTCGCGGCGCGGGCGGACGGTCCCGAAATCATCATCTCCGACGAACGCGCCGAACTGCTGGAAACGGGTGGTGGACTGAAGAAGGCCTCGGCGCTACTCGGGCCAGACCCGGTGTTCGTGGCCAATATCGACAGCGTCTGGACCGACAATGGCGCTCCGGGCGACAGCGCCCTGAATCAACTCGCGCGGCTGTGGAATCCGTCAATCATGGATGCGGCCCTTCTTCTCGCGAGGCGCGAAGGCGCGATCGGCTTCGAGGGCGGCGGCGATTTCTTCCTCGCCGACGACGGGCGGCTGACCTTCCGGGGCGAAGCCGCCGAGGCGCCCTTCGCCTATATGGGCGTCCACATCTGCCGGCCCGACTATGTCGCCGACGGTCCCGAAGGCCCCTTCTCGCTGAGCGGCTTCTGGCGGCGGTCGGCGGCGGCGGGGCGGCTGTACGGGTGCGTGCTGGACGGCGACTGGATGCATGTCGGCGACCCGCAGGCCCGCGACGCGGCCGAGGCGAAACTGGCGGGCGGATGAGCTCTTCGCGCCTCATGCAGCGAGACGCCGCGCGTCGAGCGGTAGGCGCCCGATGACTGCCCGCTTCGATCCCTTCTCCGCGCCGGGTCCGCGCTGGTACGCGATCGAGGCGCAGCGCCCGTTTCTGGACGACCTCGCCGCCGGGGTTCTGGACTGGCTGGGCGAACATCCGCCCGAGACCCTGTCCGACGCCGTCATCCTGCTGCCCAATCGCCGCGCCGCGCGGGCCTTCACCGCCGCCCTGACGAAACAGGCGGGCGGAAGGCCCATCCTGCTGCCGCAAGTCCGGCCGCTGGGCGATCTGGAGGAGGATGAGCCGCCGTTTGCCCCCGGCGAGCTCGGTCTCGACCTGCCGCCGGCCATCGCCCCCCTGACCCGCCGGTTCGAGATGGCGCGGATGATCGTCGAGGATTTCAGTCCCGACTTGTCGCCGCTGCGGGCGCTGGAGCTGGCCGACGCCCTGGGCGGCTTCCTCGATTCCTGCCAGCTGGAGGAGGTCGAGGACATCGCCCGCGTCGCCACCCTCGTGGAGGGCGATCTGGCCGCACACTGGCAGGACTCGGCGAAATTCCTGGGCCTTGCGGTCGAGGCCTGGCCGAAGCGACTCGAGGCCATGGGGCTGGTCGACCCGGCCTGGCGAAAGGCGCGGCTGCTGCGCCTGCTGGCCGACGCCTGGACCGAACGGCCGCCGACGCAGACGGTGATCGCCGCCGGCTCGACCGGTTCGGCCCCCGCCGCCGCCGATGTGCTGGCGGCCGTGGCCGCGGCGCCGCGCGGGTGCGTGGTTCTGCCCGGCCTGGATTTCGATCTCGACGCCGGGGTCTGGGACCAGCTCGGGGACAATGAACAGCATCCGCAGAACGCCCTGTGGCGGCTGCTCGACCGCCATTCGGTCCCGCGCGGCGGTGTCCGGCCCTGGTTCCGCCCGGCGCAGGATGCGGCGATCGAGGCGCGGGGCCGCGCCCGGCAACGGTTGCTCAACGAGGCGCTGCGTCCGGCTGAAGCCACCGACGACTGGCGCAGCCTGATCCGGGATCTGCGCGCCACCGCCTTCCGGAGCCAGTCCGCCGACCCGATCGCCGAGGGTCTTGAAGGTCTGTCCGTGGTGACGGTGCGCGCCGAGGAGGACGCCGCCGCCGCCCTGGCCCTGATGATGCGCGAGACGCTGGAGACTCCGGGCAAGACCTGCGCACTCGTCACGCCCGATCTGGCACTGAGCCGCCGCGTCGCCGCGCGGCTGGAGCGCTGGGGGATCAGCGCCGACGTTTCCTCCGGCCAGCCGCTGTCGCGGATGACCGCGGGCCGGCTGGTCGACCTGTGCGCCCGTTTCGTCGCCGATCCGCTGGACCCGCACACCCTGCTGGGCCTGCTGAAACACCCGCTGGTCCGTCTGGACCTTGGCGAGACGGCGTTCGATGTCGCCGTCAGGGCGCTGGAGCAGGCCGTTCTGCGAGGCCCGCGCCGCCGCGACTGGACCCGCGCCCGCGCCGCCCTGACCAGGGCCGGTCAACCCCGCGACGACGGCAAGGCGCCGTCGGAGGCGAGCCTCGTCCGGCTGGCCGCCGCCGGCATCCTGCTCGACCGGCTGGAAACCCTGTCCAATGACGTCGGCGCGCCCTTCAGGCCGGAGGCGACCCTCGACGAGGCCGCCCGCGCCCTGACCCGGCTGGTCGAGGCCGTCGCTGGTGAGGAGGCGTGGGCCGGATCCGACGGCGAGGCCGCCGCCGGCCTGCTGTCCGCCCTCATCGAAGGCGGGGCTTCCATGGGAGCGGTCTCGCCGGCCGACCTCGTCGCACTGGTTCGCAACCTGCTGAACGAGCAAACCGTCCGCACCGGCGGCGCCAATCAGCCCCGGCTGCGCATTCTCGGGGCCATCGAGGCCCGGCTGGTCCGGGCCGATCGCATGATCCTGGCCGGGCTGGAGGAAGGCGTCTGGCCCAACGCCGCCCCGACCGATCCCTTCCTGTCCCGACCGATGCGCGCGACCCTTGGTCTGCCGCCGCCCGAGCGCCGGCTCGGTCAGACAGCGCAGGACTTCGTCCAGGCCGCCTGCGCCGAGGAGGTCATACTGGTTCATTCCGAACGCCGGGGCGGACAGCCGGCGGTCAAGTCGCGCTGGCTCTGGCGGCTGGAGATGCTGACGCGCGGCGCGAACGCGCCGGAAACGCCCGTGACGCTGGAACGCCCGTCCCCACTGCTGGATGCCGCCCGGACGCTGGATGTCCCGATAGCGGGACCGCCGCGTTATCAGCGCCGTCCGGCCCCGACGCCGCCGGTGCGCCGCCGCCCGCGCGAGATGCCGGTGACCGGCGTCGAGCGCTGGGTGCGCGACCCCTATGCGGTCTATGCCCAGCGCATTCTGGGGCTGCGCAAGCTGGACCGGCCGGGCGCCTCGGCCGAAGCGATGGCGCGCGGGGACGCCATACACAAGGCGATTGAACGAGCGGTCCTGACCTGGCCTGACGCCCTGCCCGAGGATTGCGCCGACCAGATCGAGGCCTTCCTGCTCGAGGCGCTGGACGCCGCCGGTTTCGAGGATCACGCCATGGCCCGCGAGTCGCCGCTGGCGCGAAACTGCGCCCGATGGCTGGCGAACTGGGAAGGCGAGCGGCGGGCGCGCGGCGCCACCCTGCTGATCGAACAGTCGGGGCGGATGACCTTCGACGCCCCCTTCGGCCCCTTCACCGTGACCGCGCGCGCCGACCGGATCGAACTGGACGCGCAGGGCGCGGCCGTCATCGATTTCAAGACCGGCTCGACGCCCACCGCCAAACAGGTGGCGCAGGGGTTCGCGCCCCAGCTGACCCTGACCGCCGCCATCCTCGCCGACGGCGGTTTCGCGGACGCGCCGCCGACGCCGGCGTCCGAACTGCTCTACATCAAGGTCACCGGACGCAAGACGCCCGGCGAGGCCATCGACGTCGGCAAGGTCAGCCGCAACCAGCCCCTGACCGCCGCCGAACTGGCCGACCGGGAGCTGGCGCGGCTGATCGACGGCGTCGCCGCCTTCGATGACGAGGCCACGCCCTATGTCTCATGGGCGGCGCCGCAGATCATGGGCAATTTCGGCGGCAACTACGACCATCTGGCCCGGGTCTGGGAATGGCACGTTGTCGGCGGCGAGGACGAGGCGCCGGAATGACCCTCTCTCCCCTCGAACAGGCCCGCGCCCACCAGATCACCGCCGCCGATCCCCGGCTTTCGGTGTTCGTCACCGCCAACGCCGGCTCGGGCAAGACCACCACCCTGGTGAACCGCGTGGCGCGCCTGCTGCTGGGCAAGGTGCGGCCCGGCGAGATCCTGTGCGTCACCTACACAAAGGCCGCCGCCGCCGAGATGCAGGCCCGGCTGTTCGACAAGCTGGGGGCCTGGGCGGTGATGGACGACGCCCGCCTGTCGGAGTCCCTCGCCCAGCTGGACGGCCGCGACCCGGCGACCCTGACAGCGGCCGACCTGTCGGACGCCCGCCGCCTGTTCGCCCGCGCGCTGGAGACGCCGGGCGGGCTGAAGATCCAGACCATCCACGCCTTCTGCGAAAAACTGCTGCGGCGTTTCCCCCTCGAGGCCGGCGTGTCGCCCGCCTTCGAGGTGCTGGAGAATGAGGCGGCGGTCGCCCTGTCGAAGGAGGCGCGCGAGGATCTCGCCCGCGCCGCCCTCGCCGATCCGGACGGGACATTGGGCGCCGCCTACGCCCATTTCGCGGTGGAGCTGGACTGGAAGGCCTTCCACGCCCTGCTGGCCATGATCGAGTCGGAGCGCGGCAAGCTGACGGCCTGGATCGACCGGGTTGAAGCCGGCGCCGCGCCCGGCCCCCACGCCCTCGTCGGCGCCGATCCCGATGCATCGCCCGAGGCGATCGAGAGCGACTTCCTCGACTGGATCGACGGCGCGGAATGGGACCGCGTAGCCGAAGCCATGCAGACCGGCTCGACCAATGACCAGAAGCTGGCCGCCGCCATGCGGGCCGCCGCGGCGCCCGGATGGAGCGTGGCCGCCATGGCCGACGTCTTCCTCAAGAAGGACGGCGACCCTCGCACCACCATGGGGACAAAGTCCGCTCCGACGGCGGCCGTCGGCTGGCTGACCGACCTGCAGCTCAAATATCTGGCGGTCCGGGACGTGTTGCGCGCAACGCGGATCGCCGACGACACCGTCAAGGCCCTGACCCTGGCGCGGGCGCATGCCGCCTTCTACGAGGCGGCCAAGGCGGGGCAGGGCGCGCTCGACTTCTCCGATCTGGTGGTCCGGACCGTCGAGCTGTTGACCAAACGGGCGACCTCGGCCTGGGTGCTGTTCAAACTGGACGGGGGCATCGAGCACGTTCTGGTCGATGAGGCCCAGGACACGGCGCCGGACCAGTGGGCCATCTTCAAGGCCCTGACCGAGGAGTTCTTCTCGGGCGCCGGAGCCCCGCGCCCGGTCGATGAGGCGCCGCGCATCCCGCGCACCGTCTTCGCCGTCGGCGACGAGAAGCAGTCGATCTATTCCTTCCAGGGCGCGCGGCCGGAGCGGCTGCGGCAGGAGGCCCAGACCTATGCCGCCCTCGCCCATGGCGCCGGGAGCCGGTTCGAGGAGGTGCCGCTCGACACCTCCTTCCGCTCTACCGAGGAGGTCCTGAAATTCGTCGATAAGGCGTTCGCCGGCCCCGACCACACCCGCGCCCTTGTCGGTCCACGGGGCGACATCCCGGCGCACCAGCCGGCCCGGACCGACGAGCGCGGCGCCGTCGACCTGTGGCCTCTGTTTCATGACCCCATCACGCCCGACCGCGAGGCCTGGAATGCGCCGGTCGACAGGGAGGACTCGCGCAGCGGCCGCAAACAGCTGGCCCAGGCGCTGGCCCGGGACATCCGCCGTCAGGTCGAGGCCGGCGTCGCGGTTCACAATCATCGCCGATCGGAGACTGACCCGGCGATGCGACCGGCCCGCTGGGGCGATTTCCTCATCCTCGTCCGCCGGCGCGACGCCCTGTTCGAAGAGATCATCCGGGCGCTCAAGGCCGAGGCCGTCCCGGTCGCCGGGGCGGACCGGCTGAAGCTGAGCAGCCACATCGTCTTCGATGATCTGATCGCCGTCGCCCGTTTCGCCCTCTATCCGGACGACGACCTCAGCCTGGCCGAGATACTGCGCAGCCCGTTCTGCGACGTTAGCGATTTCGGCGACCCCCACAGCCTGTATCCGCTGGCCGATGCGGAGGTTCGCGGCGGCCGGTCGCTGTGGCGAGAACTGCAACAGCGGGCCGACGAACAACCGCAATGGCGCCGCGCCCGGGACTTCGCCCAGGCGGCGCTGGACGCACGCGACCGCGATCCGTTCGCCTTCTTCTCCGGCCTGCTGAACCGGATTGACGAGACCGGCGTCTCGGGCCGCGCCCGCATTCTGGCCCGACTGGGCCGTGAGGCCGAGGAGGCCATAGACGAGACCCTCGCCCAGGTGCTCGCTGCCGAGGGGCGGGGGGGTATTGATCTGGAGACCTGCGTCGCCCGGCTGGAGGCCGCCGACGTCGAGGTGAAACGCGAAATGGAGGGCGCCCGTAACGAGGTGCGGGTCATGACCGTCCACGGCGCCAAGGGGCTGGAGGCGCCCATTGTGATCCTTCCCGACACCACCTCGCGCGCCAAGCCGCAGGGGCCGACCCTGATGCCCGCCGCCGGCGACGACGGCGAGGAGGGCGAGGGCTGGCTGATGTGCCCGGGCTCGGCGAAGGACGACTGTCCCGCCTCGAAGGCGGCCCGCGAGGCTCGCGCGGCCCGGACGGACGCCGAATCGCTGCGCCTGCTCTATGTCGCCCTGACCCGGGCCCGAGACCGGCTGGTGATCATGGGGCGGGCCGTCAAACGGCCCGAAGAAGGGTTTGAGCTGCAGAGCTGGTGGAGCGTCATCGCCGGGACGTTCGAGCGGCTGGCCGCGGACGATCCGCTGAATGTCCGCGACATCGGCGGCGGCGTCCTGCGGTTCGGTGTCGATCCGGCAGTTCTCGCGGCCGCCGCCGCCACGGCAACCGGGCCTGCGCCGGTCCCGGCCTGGGCCCGGACCTCGCCGGCGCCGGACTCCTCGGCCCGGTTTGCCGCCCCCTCCCGCATGGACGAGACCCTGCGCGTCCCCGCCCCCTCGCCGCTGGCGACCACGGCCGGGCCGGGCGCGCCGCTGGGACGGTTCCGGCGCGGGGATCTGATCCACCGCCTGCTGGAACGGCTGCCGGACATTCCCGTCGCCGAGCGCCCGCACGCAGCGGTCCGGATGTTGTCTCGTGAGCGAGACTTGAACGAAAACCAGCGGTTGGAGATGATAGACGCCGCCTTCCGGGTGCTGGATGACGACCGGTTCGCGCCGGTGTTCGGCGTCGGCTCCCGGCCCGAGGTGGCTCTGACCGGATCGGTCGGGACGACGCCGGTATCAGGGCGGATGGACCGGCTGGTGGTCACGCCCGACCGGGTTCTGGTGATCGACTACAAGACCAATCGTCCCGCGCCCGCGCGGATCGAGGACGCCGACCCGGCCTATGTGCTGCAGTTGGCGATCTATGCCGCCATCCTGCGCGATCTCTATCCCGACCGGGCTGTCGAGGCGGCCCTGGTGTGGACCGACGGACCCCGGCTGATGGCGGTTCCGCAGGCGATGCTGGACGCCGCCCTGTCGATCTGAGCCGATCGTCCGTTGATTTGATCGGCGGCGCGCCCCACATCGGCTGTCGAAGCGCCGGAATCACCCTATGATCACCGGCCGATCCGGAGAAATTTCCTTATGGCCACCGTCAAGGTCACCGACGACAGCTTTGAAACCGACGTGCTCAAGTCGTCCGTCCCCGTTCTGGTCGACTTCTGGGCCGAGTGGTGCGGCCCCTGCAAACAGATCGGGCCCGCACTGGAACAGATCGCCGATGAACTGGCCGGTCAGGTGGTGATCGCCAAGGTCAATATCGACGACAGCCCGATGATCCCCTCGAAGCTCGGCGTGAAGGGCATCCCCACCCTGATGCTGTTCAAGGACGGCCAGATGGCCGCGATGAAGGTCGGCGCCATGCCCAAGGGCAAGATCGTCGAATGGCTGGCCGAGGCCGGCATCGGCCAGACCGCCGCCTGAACCGGTTCGGACCTGCGCGACTGTAACTTGCCCCATCCTGCGATCGGTGTTCTGCTCCTGCCCGTCTCAACGGATGCTGGAGCGTCACCATGCTGACCGTCGCCCTGTTTGCCGCCACCCTGCTGCTTGACGGAGGCCAGGTCGCCGTCATCGCCGGAACGCCTCCGCCCGCCGAGGTTCGACCGACCAGCGCTCCGCCGGGGCCCGAGGGCGACACCCGCCGCGTTTGCCGGCTTGAGCGCGCCACGGGCTCGAACATGCAGCAGCGCGTCTGCCGGGACGTTCCGCGCGCCGGCGTCCAGGATCAGCAGACCCGGGAGTTCATGCGCTCCATGCAGCGGATGCGGCTGCCCGACGAGGGCGCCATGGCGACGCCGGGCGGCCCGAACGGCTAGTCCGGCCAGGTCTCGCGCGCGGCGGCCAGAACCTCGCCCGCAAGGTACAACGACCCGCAGATCGTGACCCGACCGGCGCCCAGCCCCAGGGCGCGCGCCAACGCCTCCTGAACCGAGGCGCAGGGCGTCGCGCCAAGCCCGTGGCCGCGCGCCACCGCCGCCAGGGCCTCCGGCTCCGCCGCCGCGCCGTCGAACGGGACGGTGAAGACCGCCGCGCCTGACTGGCCCAGCGCCTCGAAGAATCCGCCGGCGTCCTTGTTGACCAGCATGCCGACGATCAGGGCCAACGGTCGCGGCGCCTTCGCCTGCCGTTCGGCCAGGGCCACAGCCAGCGCCGCGCCGGCATGGGGATTGTGCCCGCCGTCCAGCCACAGTTCGGCGTCCGCCGCCCGGGCGGCCTCGCCATAGGGCCCGGCCGTCAACCGCTGCATCCGGGCCGGCCAGCGAACGGACCGAAGACCTTCGGCGATGGCCGCCTCGGGCAGGTCCAGTTCAAGCGCGACCGCGACCGCCAGTCCGGCGTTGTCGATCTGGTGCGGGCCGCTCAGAGCGGGCGCCGGCAGGTCAAGGAACCGCTCCTGATCCTGGAACGAAAGTCCGCCGCGGTCTGCCCAGGCGTCGAAATCCACACCCATGACAGTCAGGGGGGCGTGGACGGCCCGGGCCGCCGCCTCGATCGCCGCCATGGCGGGCTCGGCCTGACGGGCGATCAGCCCCCGCGCGCCCGCTTTCAGGATTCCGGCCTTTTCCACCGCGATCCCGTGCAGGCTGTCGCCGAGGAATTCGGCATGGTCGAGGTCCACGGGTGCAATGACGCTGAGCAGCGGCCGCTCGATGACATTGGTGGCGTCCAGAACCCCGCCCAGCCCGACCTCGACAATGGCCAGATCGGCGGACGTCTCGCTCATGGCGACGAAGGCGGCCGCAGTGGTGCTCTCGAACACCGTGGCCTCGGTCCCGACGGCTTCAATGCGGTCGAGGATGCCGTTCAGCGGCCCGTCCTCGATCAGTCGGCCGGCCAGCCGGATGCGCTCATTGAACCGCACCAGATGGGGCGAGGTATAGGTATGGACGGTCAGGCCCGCCGCTTCGGCGATGGCGCGGATGAAGGCGACGGTCGAGCCCTTGCCGTTGGTGCCGGCGACGTGGATCACCGGCGGCAGGCGGTGCTGCGGATCGCCCAGGGCGGCGCAGAGGACGCGCATCCGCTCCAGCGACAGGTCGATGCGCTGCGGATGCCGGGCGCGGAGTCGTTCGGAAATCGGATCCATCGGGCGGAGTCTAGGCCGCCCGGCGCTTCCCGCCCATCAGCATCGACAGGATCTGGCCCAGAACCACCGGCAGGTCGGCGCGGGCGACGACGCGGTCGACCATGCCCTTTTCCTGAAGGTATTCAGCGCGCTGGAAGCCGGGGGGGAGCTTCTCACGGATGGTGGCCTCGATCACGCGCGGGCCCGCGAAGCCGATCAGGGCGCCCGGCTCGGCCAGATGCACGTCGCCAAGCATGGCGTAGCTTGCGGTGACACCGCCCGTGGTCGGGTCGGTCAGCACCACGACGAAGGGCAATTGAACCGCCTTCAGCTCCTGGATGGCGAGAGTGGTGCGCGCCATCTGCATCAGGCTGAGGGCGCCCTCCTGCATCCGCGCCCCGCCCGCGGCGGTGAAACAGACCAGCGGCACGCCGCGTTCGATGGCCGCGCGGGCGGCCGCGATGAAGGCCTCGCCCGCGGCCATGCCCAGCGACCCGCCCATGAAGGTGAAGTCCTGGACGATGACCACCGCCGGCGTGCCGTCCAGCTCGCCGAAGCCGATGGCCATGGTGTCCTTGCGGCCCGCCGCCTTGCGAGCGGCGGCCAGACGGTCCTTGTAGGACTTGCCGTCCGAGAATTTCAGCGGGTCCTCAGGGACCTCCGGCGTTTCGATGGGCTCATAGTCGCCATCGTCAAAGGTGGCGCGCAGACGGGTCGGCGCGTCGATCCGCATATGCCGGCCCGACGGCGTGACCCAAAGGCTGGCCTCAAGGTCCGGGCGGTACAGCATCTCGCCGGAATCGGGGTCCTTGACCCAGAGATTATCGGGCGTGTCGCGCCGGCTGACGATCTTGCGGACGCCGGGCGCGAAACGGCTCAGCCAACCGCCGCGCTTTTCCTGGGGTTTGGGAGGATTCTTGTCAGCCATGGGCGCGCTTTAGACCGTTTCCGCGACCCGCGCACCCCGGACGGCGTCCGCGAGAGCCTTCACCTTGGCCAGAACGCGCGGGGCTGCCGGTTCGTTCGCCTCGAGCGCCGCCGCGACCTCGTCCACCAGCACCGAGCCGGCGACCACTGCGTCGGCGACTCGAGCGATGCTCGCGGCGCGTTCCGGCGTCTTGACCCCGAAACCGACGGCGACCGGCAGGCCCGAGGCCTTGCGCACCCGCTCGACCGCCGGGGCCACCGACAGGGTCTGGGCCTCCTTGACCCCGGTCACGCCCGCGACGGAGACATAGTAGACAAACCCCGAGGTCCGCTCGGCGATGATCTTCAGCCGGGCGTCATCCGAGGTCGGGGTGGCCAGCCGGATCAGCGAGACCTGTGCAGCGTCCAGGGCGTCCGAAAGCGGCCCGGCCTCTTCCGGGGGGCAGTCGACCACGATCAGGCCGTCGACACCGCTTGCCGCCGCATCGCGGGCGAAGGCGTCATAGCCGTAGCTCTCGATCGGATTGAGGTAGCCCATCAGGATCACCGGCGTATCGGCGTCCCCGGCGCGGAAGTCGGCGGCCAGCGCCAGCGTCCCCTTCAGCGTCAACCCGGCCTTGAGCCCGCGCAGCGCCGCGCGCTGGATCGGCGGCCCTTCGGCCATGGGGTCGGAGAAGGGAAAGCCCAGTTCGATCAGGTCCGCCCCGGCGGCCGGCAGGCCCCGCAGGATCTCCAGCGCCTCGTCCCGCGTCGGGTCCCCGGCCATGACATAGGCCACGAATCCGGCCCGCCCCTCGCTCTTCAGAGCGGCGAAGCGGGCGTCGATACGCGCTGTTGTCATTGGGTCGGGGCAGGCGTGGCCGCAGCCGCGGGCGGGGCGGCGCAGACGTCGCCCGGAATGGCGGCGAAGGCCAGCCAGGCCGGCTCGGCCGGACCGGGAACCCGTGCCTCATCGGCAAAGGCCAGCATCTGGAAACCGTCACAACCACCTTCGGGACGGCGTCTGACATAGACGACCCGATTGTCATCTCCGCCGGCGGCCAGCCAGTTCTGCAGACGGAACGCCTCGCTGTAGGTGTCGACCAGGCCGCCGATGGCGCCCTGGGTGGTCATCACGCACAGGGCCTGCTGGGCCAGGCCGACCTTGCCGCCGCAGGTCGGGTCCGCGACCGCCGTCGGCAGTTCCGGGATATCGACCTGCAGGGGCGCCGGGGTCTGTGCCATCACCGGCGTCCCCAGCAGGGCCGTCACGGCGGCCATCATCACGATCTTCATCTCTACAACTCCACGCCCAGATGCTTCGCCACGGCGAAGATGTCCTTGTCGCCCCGTCCGCACATATTGAGCACGACATCGCCCCCCTTGCCCACTTCGTTCGCGATCTCGCCGATCCGGGCGAGCGCATGGCTGGGCTCCAGCGCCGGAATGATGCCTTCCAGCCGCGAACACAGCTGGAAAGCCTCGAGGGCTTCCATGTCAGTGGCGGCGCGATATTCCGCGCGGCCGATGTCCTTCAGCCAGGCATGCTCGGGGCCGATGCCCGGATAGTCGAGGCCGGCGGAGATCGAATGGCCTTCGAGGATCTGGCCATCGTCGTCCTGCAACAGATAGGTGCGGTTGCCGTGCAGTACGCCGGGCCGCCCGCCCTGCAGGCTGGCCGCATGGTCCGGGCCGTCCAGCCCGCGCCCGGCCGCCTCGACCCCGATCAGCCGCACGCCGGCGTCGTCGATGAAGGGATGGAACAGGCCGATGGCGTTCGAACCGCCGCCGATGGCCGCCACCACCGCGTCAGGCAACTTGCCGCGCCGCGCCAGCATGGAGGCCCGGGTCTCGCGCCCGATCACGCTCTGGAAGTCGCGCACCATGGCCGGATACGGATGCGGCCCGGCGGCGGTGCCGATCAGATAGTAGGTGTCCTCGACATTGGTGACCCAGTCACGCATCGCCTCGTTCATGGCGTCCTTGAGGGTCGCCCGGCCCGCCGTCACCGGCACGACCTCGGCCCCCAGAAGCTTCATCCGGAAGACGTTGGGCATCTGCCGCTCGACGTCGGTCGCGCCCATGTAGACGACGCATTGCAGACCGAAGCGGGCGCAGACGGTCGCCGTCGCCACGCCGTGCTGGCCGGCCCCGGTCTCGGCGATGATCCGGGTCTTGCCCATCCGCATGGCCAGCAGGATCTGGCCCATGCAGTTGTTGATCTTGTGCGCGCCGGTATGGTTGAGATCCTCGCGCTTGAGGTAGATCTG
>NZ_DDRM01000046.1:70313-98528 GCF_002343105.1 Brevundimonas sp. UBA2416 | reverse complement strand
GATCTTGTGCGCGCCGGTATGGTTCAGCTCGTCGCGCTTGAACCAGATGTCGGCGGCCCCGTAATGCGCCGTCAGCCGCTCGGCCAGATACAGCGGGCTGGGCCGGCCGACATAGTCGGTCAGGAAGCCGTCGAGTTCCGCCTGGAAGGTCGGGTCCGCCTTCGCCGCCTCATAGGCCGCGTTCAGCTCGTGAACCAGCGGCATCAGAGTCTCGGCCACGAACCGTCCGCCATAGGGGCCGAAACGGCCCTCGGCGTCAGGCATGGCGTAATGGTTCGGCAGGATGGCGTTCACGGTCAAAGCTTTCGCGCGGGGGAGCGGCGGAAATCAGGCCGACCGGACGGCGTCGAGAAACGCCGCGATCAGGGCCGGGTCCTTAACACCCGGCGCGGTTTCGACGCCAGAGGACACATCCACGAGGGGCGCACCGGACACCGAAATCGCCTGCGCCACATTGTCCGGGTTCAGACCGCCGGCCACGAACCACGGACGCCGGAACGCCCGTCCGGCCAGCAGCGACCAGTCGAATCGCGCCCCGACCCCGCCCGGCAGATACGAGCCTTCGGGCGGCTTCGCGTCGAACATCAGATGATCGACGAACGGCTCCCAGGCTTCCGCCTCCTCGAAATCCTCAACCGTCCGGATCGGCAGGACCTTGATGATCCCCGCCCCCGTCAGCATTCGCGCCCGCTCCGCCTGTTCGCGGGTCTCATGGCCGTGCAACTGGATAAGGTCCGGCTTCAGGATCAGGGCGATCTCGGTCAGCAGGGCGTCGTCGGCGTCGACCGTGACGGCCACGATCCCGGCCCTGCCCCGCGCCCGCTCGAACAGGGTCGCCCCGTGCAGCGGGTCGATGTGGCGTGGGCTCTTTGGATACACCACCGCCCCGACGAAGGCCGCGCCGCCGGCGAGGGCCGCGCCCAGCGCGTCCGGCGTGGTCAGGCCGCAGATCTTGGCCTGGGTCAAAGGTCTACGACCTTGAGGCCCTCGGCGACGGCGGCGTCGCGCAGGTCATGGTCGAGCGTCGCCAGGGGAAGCCCCTCATGCCGTGCGATAGCGAGGTGCAAGGCGTCTGGCGCGCGCAGGCGGCGATGTCCCTGCATCAGAATCCGGGCATCCTGGAACCGCTCCCGCGCAACCTCAAGAACAACGCCGCGCATGGCCCAACGGTCAAACGCCAGTTCGGCGGCCTTGCGCTCCCGATCGGACAACGACCCAAGCCGCACATGATGTGACAGGGCTGAAGAGAATTCCGTCGCCGTCCAGTCGCTGATCGCAACGCTTGGGTCCGTCCGGGCCCAGCGCCGCGCGGCGTCGGCATGGTCGTCCTGGATGAAGAAGGACACGACGACGCTCGTGTCGATATAGGTGCTCAATAGCGGTATCCGCGCCGCATCTCTGCGACCCCCGCCACCGTGTCGATCGGTCCCTTCTCAGGCTTCACCCGGTTGGCGTCGAGCCACTCGAGATCGAGCGGAAAGCCCACGGCCGGCGCCTTTTCCGGCTCAAGCCGCGCAATGGGCTTGCCGCGCCGCGTAATGACGACCTTCTCGCCCGCCAGCATGCGGTCGAGCAGTTTCGGCAGGTTGTTCTTGGCCTCGGCGACGGAATAGTGGCTCATGGGATGAAGATGGCCATCTTGATAGCTATCGTCAAATCACGTTGCGTACAGGTCCGCATCCGGATCGCTCCCTCCGCGAATGGCCTTGGACACCACCTGCGAGGCGATCACCGAATAGGTGATGCCGTTGCCGCCGAAGCCCATGACCGCCCAGGCGTGGTCCATGTCCGGCACGGGAGCGATGGAGGGCAGGCCGGTCGCGCTCTCGCCGAAGGCCCCGGCCCAGCTGTAGTCGACCTCGAACTCGACCCCGGGCAGAAGGCGCGACAGTTTGAGCGTGATGGTCTCGCATTTCCGCTTCATCTTCGCCTTGTCGGCATGCGCGTCCGGCGACGCCTCGTCCTCGCCGCCGACGATCAGCCGCCCGTCTCCGCCCATACGGAAATAAAGGTACGGATCCGACGCTTCCCAGACCAGGGTCTCGCGCAGCCATGCGGGGCAGGGCTGGCGCGGCATCGACGCCATGGCCCAGGTCGAGATCACCTTTGCGCCCGGCGTCGGCACCCCCTTGGGGAACTCATAACCGCAGCAGAACACCACCGACTTGGCCCGCACCGCATGGCCGGCATCGGTCAGCAGGGTCACGCCGTCGGGATCGCTGGCGGCCTCCATCACCTCGACCCGCGAATAGACGGTCGCCCCGGCCGTCTGCGCCCGCCGCAACAGGGCCGCCGCCAGCCGGGCCGGGTCGGCGCTGGCCGAGCCCTGGCTGACGATGGCGCCCGGACGGTCGATGCCGAACTGTTCGCGGAGGTCGGCCGGACCGATGTACCGGCTCTCCAGCCCGATCGCCGCCCGCGCCTCCGCCTCCGTCCGCAGCGCACGATGGCCGTAGGCGTCGCCGGCCAGATAGAGGGTCGCCTTGTCCTCCAGACCGCACACGATCTTCTCTTCGGCGACGATGCGCCTGAGGGCGTCGACGGCCGAGCGCGATCGCAGATACGCCCGCCTCGCCTCCGCCAGTCCGATTCCCCTGGCCAGGGCGGTCAGCGGCAGGTCGATTTCCCATTGCAGCAGGGCGGTCGAGGCCACGGTCGAGCCGGTCAGCGGCGGCCGCCGGTCCAGCACGGCCACCGTGTGATCCCGGCTCAGCTCATGCGCCATGAAGGCGCCGCTGATCCCCGCCCCGACGATGGCCACATCGACGGAAATCGCCTCATTCAGCGGCTTTACGGGCACGCCCAGACCGGCGCTGTCCGCCCACAGCGAACGGCCCGTACGCAGGTCTCTCTTGATCGTCGCCCCGGTCATGTCGTCTCCGCTGGAAGCGGAGCGATAAGTCAGCAGGCCGGGTGCGGTTCCGTCAGGCGAAGATCAGGTCGATCTGTGCCTGGTCCAGCAGCCGCCACGCCCCCGGCGCCAGATCGTCCGGCAACGCCAGCCCCCCGACCCGCTCGCGGTGCAGCCCCTCGACGTGATTGCCCACCGCCGCGAACATCCGCCGCACCATGTGATAGCGGCCCTCGGTCACCGTCAGCCGCGCCTCGGTCGGCGACAGCACCTCCAGCACCGCTGGCGACAACGGCTTGTCCTCGCCCTCCAGCACCAGACCCCCGGCGGCGAACACATCGCCCTCCGTCCCGACCAGCGGCCGCGCCAGGGTCGCGCGATAGACCTTGGCCACATGGCGTTTGGGCGAGATCACGCGGTGCAGCAGGTCGCCGTCGTCAGTCAGCAGCAGCAGGCCCGTCGTCTGCTTGTCCAGCCGGCCGATGGTCGAGATCGCCGGATCGCGCCGCCGCCAGCGCGGCGGCAGGACGTCATAGACCAGAGCCCCGTCCTCCTTCCGCGAACAGGTCATGCCCAGCGGCTTGTGCAGCATCATCGCCAGACCCGGCACCGGATCCAGCGGCTGGCCGTCGATCTCCATCCGCGCCGTCAGGTCCGGCGTCACCGCGATCCGCTTCGACACATCCGTCAGATCGACCCCGTCCAGCACGATCCCGCCGGCCTTACCCAGCCGCGCCATCTCGGTCCGCGAGCCATAGCCCAACGAGCCGAGCAGCCTGTCCACGCGGGAGGTGGAGGCTTTCACTTCACCGCCTCGAACACCTTGTAGCCGCCGCTGTCGGCGATCATGTCGACCCGTTTGAAGGCGTCCTTCAGCTCGGCCTCATAAGGCAGGTGGCGGTTGGCCACGACCCACAGCACGCCGCCCTTCTTCAGCAGGGCCGCGGCCTTGCGGATGAAAGCCTGGCCCAGCCGCTTGTCCTCGGCGCCGCCGTCGTGGAAGGGCGGATTGCTGACGACGAAATTCAACTCGCCGACATCCTCCAGCGTCCGGACATCGGTCCATTCGAAGGTCGCGCGCGGATCGGTCACATTCTTCCGCGCCGCCGCGATCGCCCGCCGGTCCAGATCAACCAGACGCAGCGAGGTCACCGCCGGTGAGCCCAAAACTACCGTCGCCAGCGCCCCGTAACCGCAACCCAGATCGGCCCCCGCGCCCTTCAGCGGCGGCATCGCCTGCGCCAGCAGCAGCGACCCCGCGTCGATCCGGTCCCAGGCGAAGACGCCCGGCTGCGACCAGGCGTCCAGCCCCTCGACCATACGCGGCGCGCCCGCGGCGACGGCCTCGTCGATCCCGGTCAGCGTCTTCGGCCGGATCACGACGCAACGCCGATGATGCGCCTTGGCGCTCTCGCCGACCTCGACGCCGAAGCCTTCCAGCTCCTTCTTCAGTCGCGACCCGCCCTTGTCCTTGGCCGCCATCACATCCAGCCGCCCGCCGACCTTCAGCCCCCTGAGCGCCAGCGCCAGCGTATAGCGCCGCTCCAGCACGCCGGGCGGGGCGTAGATCATGATCGCCTCGGCCGAACCTTCGGCCACATCCTCGAGCGGCGTCGAGCCGGGAATCAGGGGCGACAGCTGGGTCGCCGCCCCGGGCGGATCGAATACCGCCGGGGGCCGGCCATAGAGAAGCGTGGTCATGGCGGCGCCTAATAGCGGTATCGCCGTCGAACGCGAAACTGTCCCGACTTCACGACTGACAGGGCGGAACAAATGAGGCACAAGGCCGCCATGTTCGCCGACTCGACCCTGACCGACCCGCCCGCGCCAACGTTGGCCGACGCCCGGGCGACGCTGGAGCGGGTCTGGGGCCATGCCGATTTTCGCGGGCGTCAGGCCGAGGTGGTGACCGAGATCCTCGCCGGTCGCGACGTGGTCGCCGTCCTGCCGACCGGCGGCGGCAAGTCGGTCTGCTACCAGATCCCCGCCATGCTGCGGCCCGGCCTCGGCCTTGTGGTCTCGCCCCTGATCGCCCTGATGACCGACCAGGTCGAGGCGCTGAAACAGCAGGGGGTGGCGGCCGCCCGGCTCGATTCCGGCGTCTCCATGGACGACCGCTCGGCCATCTGGCGGCAGGCCCGGGCGGGGGAGCTCGACCTGCTCTATGTCTCACCTGAGGGACTGGCGCAGCCGCATCTGATCGACCGGCTCCATGACCTGCCCCTGAGCTTGATCGCCATCGACGAGGCCCACTGTGTCTCACAATGGGGACATGATTTCCGTCCGGATTACAGGACGTTGGGCCGGTTGGCCGAACTGTTTCCTTGCGTGCCGCGCATCGCCGTCACCGCCACGGCTGACGCCCGCACCCGTGACGACATCGTCCGCTCGCTGCGGCTGGACGACGCGAAGGTCGTCGTCGACAGCTTCGCCCGACCCAATCTGCAGCTCTCGGCGATCCGCAAGGAAAGCGCCTCGCGGGCCCGCACCGACGCCGCCGTCATCGACTTGGTGCGCCAGCGCCGCGGCAAGTCCGGGGTGGTCTATTGCGGCAGCCGGGACGGCTGCGAGCGGGTGGCCGAGGCGCTCCGCACCGCCGGAACCAACGCCATCGCCTATCACGCCGGCATGGAGGCCCGCGACCGCGACCGGCGGCTGGAGCGGTTCCTCGCCGAGGACGGGGCCGTCATGGTCGCGACCATCGCCTTCGGCATGGGGGTCGACAAGGCCGATGTCCGCTTCGTCATCCACGCCGATCCGCCCGGCTCGCTGGAAGCCTACTGGCAGGAGATCGGCCGCGCCGGGCGTGATGGCGAGCCCGCCGACGGCATCACCCTGTACGGCCCGTCCGACATTGCCTGGACGCTGAAGCGCCTTGAGGGCCGTCCCATGGCCGAGGAGGTCAAGGCGGTGCAGGTGCGCAAGGCCCGCCAGCTGTTCGCCATGCTGGATGGCGCCGTCTGCCGCGCCCAGGCCGTGCGCCGCTATTTCGGGGAAGAGGGCGCCGAACGCTGCGGCGTCTGCGACCTGTGCCTCGACCCGCCCGCCGTCTTCGACGCCACCGTCCCGGCCCAGAAGGCGCTGGCGGCGGTGCAGAGACTCGGCGAACGGTTCGGCAAGACCCGCGTCATCGACCACCTGCTGGGCAAGACGAAGGACGTCCAGCCGTGGGAGACCGCCCTGTCGACCTGGGCCATCGGGGCCGACACCGGTCAGCACACCTGGCGCGACATCATCGACCATCTGATGTTCGAGGGGCTGCTGGTCGAGGATCCCAATGAGGGCAAGCCGCTGGTCATGCTCGGCGACCCCGAGGCCGTGCGTACCGTCTATCGCGGCGAGCGGGTGATCGAGGTCAGGGCCGCCGCCGCCCGCGCAGCCCCGGCTCGTGAGCGCACCCGCACCGGGCGCAACGCCGCGCTCGAAACCATGGACGCCGACGTCCGCGCCCGCTTCGAGACCCTGCGCGCCTGGCGCCGCGACCGCGCCGCCGAACAGCACGTCCCGCCCTATGTCATCTTCCAGGACAAGACCCTGCTGGAGATCGCCCTCGCCGAACCGGGCGATCTGGAGCGGCTCGGCCACATCTCCGGCGTCGGTCAGACCAAGCTGGACCGCTACGGCAAGGGCGTTCTGGAAGCATTGCGGCAGGCGCCCGGCTGAGGCTGTGGACTGAAACCGCGGTTCGCCGGTTAAGCTTCGCGCAAGGTCTCGGAAGGGGGGCCTTAAACTTTCGTCGTCACAGTCCGGTGGTGATCCCAAGCCGTGCTCCGTCCCCGATAGACAAACTGGCTCTGGCCGTCGTGCACCAGCCCGACCGCGCCATCCCCGCGCCGGCCGGCGCGCGCGAGGAATCCCTGCGCCTGCTGCTCCAGACCGCTGCCGACTCCGGCATCACGCGGGTTGCGACCAAGCCTGACGGCGACGGCGAGCGCTGGCTCGGCCAGGCCTGGCCCTTCCCCTCCCCCTTCCAGGTTTCGGTCCGCACCGTCTCCGTCGGCGACGGCGTCGACCGGGTCGAGGCCCGCGCCCGCCGTTCGCTGGAGCGTCTCGGCCTGCCGCGCGGCGACCTGCTGCTGGTCTCCGCCGCCAACGATCTGGCCGGCGCCGAGGGCCGCGCACTCTGGGACCGCCTGCTGGCCCTGAAGGACCGCGGCCTGTACCGCCGCATCGGCTTCTGCGCCACGGTCGAGGACGGCCCGGCCCTGCTGGCCCGACGTTTCCAGCCCGATGTGGTCCAGCTGAAATGCAACCTGCTGGACCAGCGCGCCCAGCATTCCGGCGTCCTGTCCGAACTGGCCGCCCTCGATGTCGCGATCCACGCCTCGTCGGTCTTCGCCGACGGCCTGCTGTTCATGAGCGGCGAGGCCCTGCCGCTCGAGATGCACCGCTACGGCCCGACCCTGTCGCGCATCCGGCGGCGCCTGGCCGAGGCCCGCGTCGATCCGATGCAGGCCACCCTCGCCTACGCCATGGGCCTGCCCGAGGTGTCCGCCGTGGTCGCCAGCATCGCCTCGGCCGCCGAACTGCGCGCCGTCATCGCCGCAGCCCATGCAACGACGCCCGATCTCGACTGGGCCTCCATGCAGCTGGAGCCGGCGACGATCACCGCCGCCGGCCCCCATTCCCAGGGACGTGGGCGGATCAGTAGCGCAGCCTGATCCCCGCATAGCCGGACCGGCCCGGCTCGCCATAGCCGAACACCTGCTGATAGCGTTCGTCCGTCAGGTTCTCGATCCGCGCCGTCAGGGTCGCCGTCTCCGTCAGGGCGTACGACGCGTTCAGACCGGCCGTGACGAACGGCTCGCGGACGCCACCGACGTCGTCCTGGTCACTCTCGGCCCGGACGGTCAGGGAGCCGGATAACCGCTCGCCCGTCCAGCCCAGGGTCGCCGACCCGGCCTGCTCCGGAACCCGCAGCAATCGCGCGCCGGTCATCTCGTCCCGCGCATCCGTCCAGGCGTATGCGACGCTCAGATCGAAACCACCCCCCAACCGGGCCCGGCCCTCCAGTTCCACGCCGTCGGTCTCTGTCCGGGCCACGTTGACGTAGAAGCTGTCGAAGGTGACGGGATCGAAAACATAGGTGATCTGGTCTTCCACATTCAGACGATAGACCGTCGCCCGGGCCCCGATCCGCCCATCCGCCGAGGCCCAGCCGACCGCGGCCTCATAACCTTCCGCCGTCTCGGGCCGCAGCACCGGGAAGGGTTGGGACGAGAAACAGAAGTCGCAGACGGCCTGGCTGATAGATGGCGCCTTGAACCCCGTCCCGTAAGCCGCCGACAGGGTGAAACCCGCGCCGGCGTCGAAAGCGCCGGACGCCCGGCCCGTGGCCTTCGAGCCGAAATCGTCCGTGTCGTCGAACCGCAGGGCCACGGTCAGGCTCAGGCGATCCGTCGGTTCGATCCGCGCCGTGGCGAAGGCCGAGCTCGTACCCAGCCGCTCGGTCAGGCCGGTGGAAAGGCTGCCCTCCGTATCCTCGCGTTCGGCGCCGATGACGAAGTCCACGCCCGAGACCGCGCCTTCCGCCTGCCAGCGCACGACCCGCCGGTCCCCCTCGAAGGCCGAAGGGAAGGCCGAGACCGTCTCCCGCGCGATGTTCGAGGCGGAAAGACTGAACTGATGCGCCAGCCCGAGGGCATTCAGGCGCAGGCGACCGAAGCCGCTCCACTGCTCGCTGGACTGGGTGTCGAGGGTGTCGGCCAAGGCCCAGGTCGGGGCCGGGAAGCCGTCGAGATCGGCCTGGCTGTCGGTCCAGCGCAGCGTCCCGTCCACCGATGCGTCGGGCGTGAAGGCATGGCGGCCGCGGGCGCCGACCGTGGTCGAGGTGAAGCCGTCGGCCTCCGGATTGCCGTCGGCCTCGTCCGCCGCCGAAATGCCGTCCGTGTCGAAATGCGAGACCCACGCGCCGAAGCCGTACTGTCCGGTCGAGACGCCCACAGCCAGCCGGCCTCGAACGGTGTCGAACGATCCGGCCTCCAGGCCCGCCGACAGACCGTCGAGTTCGCGGGTGGTGAAGGCGATGACCCCGCCGATGGCGTCCGAACCCCATAACGAAGACTGCGGCCCGGACAGCACCTCGATCCGCTCGATGTCCGACAGCTCAAAGCCGGAGAGGTCGAAGGCGCCGTTGACCTCGGCCGGATCGTTGACCGGCACGCCGTCGACCAGCACCAGAGTCTTGCCTGGCGAGGCGCCGCGGATCCTCACCTGGGCGACGCCGCCGAAGCCCCCCGAACGCACCACGGACAGACCGGGCACATCGCTGAGGATGTCGGCGGCGAAGACGGCCCCGCGCCGGTCGATGGTCGCCCGGTCGATGACCCGCGCGCCCGGCATATCGGCGACGATGGCCGGCAGACGGGTGGCGGTGACGACGACCTCGGGCAGGTCGTCGTCCGGATCGTCGGGCGTTTGCGCGTATGCGGACAGGGGAACCAGCACGGCCGCGGCCGTGGCGTAGAGGATGGATCGCGTCATGGCGCGTGACTCCGTCAGCCCCGCGCTGGCGCTGCGCGGCGGCAGGTGAAAGCGACCGACCCGGCCCTGGAAGGGGCGCGGCGCTTGGGTCGGGTCGCTTCGACGGAACAGCTTCCGCGCAAGCGGAAGGGTTGGCCCCACGCCTCTGTCTGGTCCCGGACAGCGGACGAGCGACGTCGGCGGCCAGGTCTCCTGGCTTGCGGGTCAAAAACGGTGGATCGCGCCTTCCCGGTTTCCCAGTGACGCCGGTGCCAAAGCCCCGGAATGATCGATCGTCTCGCCGCCTACAGTTGCGGGCACAGCCGCGGCATCACACCGCGTTCCCTTAACCGCCTGCCGGGCTTGTCGCAGGCAGGCCATGCCTGTGCAAGGCCGCGCCATTCCGCTTGAGCGCGCCCCCGCAATCCTTCACCCTGTCGCGTCCCCATGAACGCCCCCCTCGTCCATCCCCCGACAGCCGACGCCGTCCCGTCCAGCGAGGGGACGACGCCGGTCATGGCGCAGTTCCTGGCGGCCAAGGCCAGCCAGCCGGACGCCATCGTCTTCTTCCGCATGGGCGATTTCTACGAGCTGTTCTTCAAGGACGCCGAGATCGCCTCGGCGGCGCTCGGCATCACCCTGACCAAGCGGGGCAAGCATCAGGGGCAGGACATCCCCATGGCCGGGGTGCCGGTGCATGCGCTGGACGGCTATCTGGCGCGGCTGATCCGGCAGGGGTTCAAGGCCGCCATCTGCGAACAGCTTGAGGCCCCGTCCGAGGCCCGCAAGCGCGGTTCCAAGGCTGTGGTCCATCGCGACATCGTCCGCGTCGTCACCCCCGGCACCCTGACCGAGGACAGCCTTCTGGACGCACGCGGGGCCAATCGGCTGGCCGCCGTCTCGGTGCGCAAGGGTCGGGCGGCCGTCGCGGTGGTCGAGCTTTCCGCCGGCTCGGTCGACGCCGTGGCCTGTTCGCTGGAAGACCTTGGGGCGACCCTCGCCTCGTTCCGGCCGTCCGAAGTGCTGGTCCCCGACCGGCTGTTCTCCGACGAAACGACCAGGGCGGCGCTCGACGGTTCCGGCGGCGTGGTCCAGGCCCTGCCTCAGGCGCTGGCAGAGCCGGTCGGGGCGCGGGTTCGTGTCGAGCGGCTGTACGGCGTGGCCTCGCTGGACGGTTTCGGCGCCTTCGAGGAGGCCGAGGTCTCGGCCCTCGGCCTCGTGGCCGCCTATCTGGAGACGACCCAGGCCGGAAAGATCCCCGCCCTGTCCCCGCCGCGCCGTTCGGGCGAGACCGGCCTCCTCGCCATCGACCCGGCGACGCGGCTCAGCCTCGAGATCGACCGCACCCAGCGCGGCGAACGCGAAGGATCGCTGTTGGCCTGCATCGACCGGACCGTCACCTCGGGCGGTGCGCGGGCCCTGGCAGAACGGATCGCCCGGCCGCTGCGCGACCCGGCCGAAATCAATCATGGACTCGACGCCGTCGAATGGCTGCTCGAACGCCGAGACCTGCGCCGTGATCTGCGCGACGGTTTGCGGGCCTCGTCCGATGTCGCCCGCGCCGTGTCACGGCTGGTGCTGAGCCGCGGCGGACCGCGCGACCTGGCCGCCATCCGGACCGGCCTGTCGATCGCCGAAGGCATCGCCGGCCTTTTTCCGCTGGCGCGCGAGCCTCTGACCGGTCCGCCGGCGCGGATCGTCAGCTGTCTCGATCGGCTGACGCTATCGCCCGATCTTGGCCGGCTGCTGGTTGATCTCGCCGAGGGTCTGGTGGCCGAGCCGCCGCATCTGGCCCGCGACGGAGGCTTCGTCTCCGCCGGCTATCGTCCCGAACTCGAGGAAGCCCGCCGCCTGCGCGACGACAGCCGCCGCGTGGTCGCCGATCTCGAGGCGCGCGCCGTGGCGGAGGCGGGCGTTCCATTCAAGATCCGGCACAACGCCGTACTCGGCTATTTCCTTGAGGCCAGCGCCAAGGCGGCGGAGCCCCTGTTGCGGCCGACGGGCGAGAGCCCCTTCATCCATCGTCAGACCCTCGCCAATCAGGTCCGGTTCACCACCGTCGAACTGTCGGAGCTGGACGCGAAGATCAGCCAGGCCGGCTACCGCGCCCTCGCCATCGAGGGCGAGACCTTCGAGGCCTGGCGGACGACGGTCCAGTCCCTGGCCCGGCCGCTGCAGGCTGTCGCCGAGGCGCTGGCCGAGCTGGACGCCCACGCCGCTCTGGCGGAATGGGCCGAAGAGGTCGGCGGCGTCCGCCCCTCCATCGACGACACCACCTGTTTCGAGATCACCGCCGGTCGCCATCCGGTGGTCGAGGCGGCGGTGAAGGCGCAGGGCGACCCCTACACCCCCAACGACTGCAGACTGGACGGGTCCGGGTCCGCCTGCGCCCGGCTGTCAATCGTCACCGGCCCAAACATGGCCGGCAAGTCGACCTTCCTGCGCCAGAACGCCCTGCTGGTGGTGCTGGCGCAGGCGGGCGCCTTCGTACCGGCGAAGGCCATGCGGCTGGGCGTCGTCGACCGGCTGTTCAGCCGCGTCGGCGCAGGCGACGACCTCGCCCGCGGCCGCTCGACCTTCATGACCGAGATGGTCGAGACCGCCGCCATCCTGACCCAGGCAACCGACCGGTCGTTCGTGGTGCTGGACGAGATCGGGCGCGGCACTGCCACCTATGACGGCCTGGCCATCGCCTGGGCCGTGGCCGAGGCCCTGCACGACCGCAACCGCGCCCGCACCCTGTTCGCCACCCACTATCACGAGCTGGCGGGGCTGGAGACCCGGCTGGCGCACGTCTGCAACCTGTCGATGGCGGCGCGGGAATGGAACGGCGATCTGGTCTTCCTGCACGAGGCCCGGCCCGGCGCGGCCGACCGCTCCTATGGCGTGCAGGTGGCCAAACTGGCCGGCGTGCCCCCCGCCGTCGTCAGTCGCGCCCGCGAGGTGCTCGACCGACTGGAGGGCGAGAAGACCGCCGCCGTCAGCCTGGACGATCTGCCCCTGTTCGCCATGGCCGAGCCGACGCCGCCCCCGCGCTCCTCGGCCGTCGAGGACGCCCTCGAGGCCATCGAGCCCGACGAACTTTCGCCGCGCGAGGCGCTGGAGGCGCTGTACCGGCTGAAGGGCCTCGGCCGCCGGTGACCGACATCCTGGACGACCGGCTGATCAAGGCCGCGTCCGCGCCCGACGTGCGCAAGGCCGTGGCCGCCATTCTCGGAGACTCCTTCGACGCCGCTCGCGGCCGCATCGCCCGGCGCCTCGACGCGGGCGGGGAGGGCGTCGAGGTGGCCCGGCTCTATTCCGCCGCCGCCGATGACCTGTTGAACGCCCTGTGGCGGTTCACAACCGTAACCCTCTACCCCGCCGCCAACCCCAGCGAGGCGGAAAGGCTCAGCCTGATCGCGGTCGGCGGCTATGGCCGGGGCGTGCTCGCACCGCACTCGGACCTCGACCTGCTGTTTCTGCGCCCGTGGAAATCGATCCCGCGCACCGAACAGGTGATCGAGTTCATGCTCTATGTCCTGTGGGACCTCGGGCTGAAGGTCGGCCAGTCGGCGCGGTCCGTGGACGAGTGTCTGGCCCTGTCGAAATCCGACATGACGGTGCGCACCGCCCTGCTGGAGGCCCGCCCGCTGGCCGGGGACGAGCGGCTGGCGGAGGACTTCATTACCCGTTTCCGCACCCTGGTGGTCAAGGCCGACCCCCGCCCCTTCATCGCCGCCAAGCTTGAGGAACGCGACGTCCGTCACCAGAAGTCCGGCGCAGTCCGCTATCGCGTCGAGCCCAACGTCAAGGACGGCAAGGGCGGCCTGCGCGACCTCAACACCCTGTTCTGGATCGCCCGGTCGCTGGCGCCCGACAGTCCGCTGGGCGCGCGGGTTATGGACGACCTGCTGACCGCGCGGGAGCGGCGCACCTTCGAGGAATCGTTCGACTTCCTGTGGCGGGTCCGCGCCCATCTGCATCTCACGGCGGGACGGGCCGAAGAGAAGCTGACGTTCGACCTTCAGCCCGAGGTGGCCCGGCGGATGGGGTGGCGCGGGCGCGGCGACGAGCCGGCGGTCGAGCGCTTCATGCGCCGCTACTTCCTCGTCGCCCGCGACGTCGGCGCCCTGACCCGCGCCATGTCGGCCAAGCTGGAGGCGCGCCAGCAGAAGTCGACGATGAGCCTGTCGCGGCTGATCCCCGGACGCAAACGCAAGCTCGGGGTCGAGGGCTTTACGGAGGATGCGGGCCGTCTCTCGGTCAAGGGCCCCGAGGTGTTCGCCGAAGCGCCCGAAAAACTGCTGATGCTGTTCCGCACGGCGGATGAGCACGATCTGGACCTGCATCCAGACGCCTTTTCGGCCGTCAGCCGGTCGCTGTCGCTCGTCACTCCGTCGCTGCGTCGCGACCCCGAGGCGACGCGCGCCTTTCTCGACATCCTCGCCCACGGCCAGCGGCCGTACCGCGTCCTGACCCTGATGAACGAGACCGGCCTGCTGGGCCGGTTCCTGCCCGAGTGGGGGCGGATCGTCGGCCAGACCCAGTTCAACATGTACCATGCCTATACGGTCGACGAGCACACCCTGCAGGCCATCGGCATCATCAACGACATCTGGCGCGGCAAGCTGAAGGCCGAGCATCCGTCCTCGACCGAGATCGTCCATCGCATCGACGACTTCGAGGCCCTGATGCTGGCCATGCTGCTGCACGACGTCGGCAAGGGCGGCGACCGGGGCCAACTGGAGGACGGCGCCATCGCCGCGCGCCGCGCCTGCGACCGGCTGGGCCTCGATCCGAGGCGGACCGAGTTCGTGGTCTGGCTGGTGCGCAATCACCTCGCCCTGTCGGACTACGCCCAGAAGCGCGACGTTTCGGACCCGGCGACGGTCAAGGCCTTCACTAGACTGGTGGGCGACCCAGAGCGGCTGAGGACCTTGTTGATCCTGACCGTGGCCGACATCCGTGCGGTGGGACCGGGCGTCTGGAACGCCTGGAAGGGCGGGCTGATCCGCGACCTGTACCAGCGCACCGAGGGCGTCTTCCGCGGCGAGGACGTGGTCCACGCCGATCCTCTGGACGACTATCCCGAACTGGTCGGCCGGGCCCGGCTGAACGGCGCGGCGGTCGAGGCCCTGGCGGTACAGGCGGACGAGGCGGAGGAACACGCCGCCACCCGCATCGCCGTCGCCGCGCGCGACCGGCCGGGCCTGTTCGTTGATCTGGCCGGCGCCCTGGCCGCCGCCGGGGCCGATGTCGTCGGGGCCCGGGTGGCGACCGCCGGGGACGGAACGGCGCTGGACGTGTTCGAGCTTCAGGACGGCGGCGGCGCCCCCTATGGCCAGGCGGAGCCGCGGCGCCTGACCCGGTTGATCGAGGCGCTGGAAGCCGCCGCCCGAGGCGGAGCCCGGATCGCGCCGGCGCCGACCCCGGCGCCCAGTCCGCGCCGCGCGGCCTTCGACGTGCGGCCGACGGCCATTGTGGATCTTGATGAAAACCCCGATGCCGCCGTGATCGAGGTGTCGGGCGCCGACCGGCCGGGCCTGCTGGCCGACCTCGCCCGCGTCCTGGCCGACAATGGCCTGTCGATCCGTTCGGCCCATATCGCCGGCTTCGGCGAGCGGGCCGTCGACAGCTTCTATGTCACCGATCCCAAGGGCCGGAAGCCGAAGCCGGGACCGAAGCTGGAGCGGCTGAGGGTTCAGCTCGAGGCCGTGCTCGACCGCGTGGACCGGGCAGGAATCCGGCTCTCCGCCCCGGTCCGCGCCAGCCTGCGGGACGTGTCCGAGGTGGGTCGGCGCGGTTCCGCGCCGGACCCCGTATCGCGCGCGCCAGAAGCAGGATAAGCGCTGATCCGAACCGCCATTCCGAGCCCCTGATGAGCCTCGCCCGTAACACTCTTGTCCAGGCCACCCTGACCCTGGGCAGCCGTGTGCTCGGATTCGCCCGCGACATGGCGCTGGCGGCCCGCTTCGGCCAGGGGCCGATGATGGACGCCTTCACCACCGCGCTCATGCTGCCCAACATGTTCCGGCGTCTGTTCGCCGAGGGCGCCTTCGCCCAGGCCTTTGTGCCGGTCTATGGCGGCGTCCGGGCCCGCGAGGGCGATGAGGCCGCGGCGGTCACGGCCTCCGAGGCCATGTCCTTCATGCTCGCCGTGGTCGCCGGCTTCTGCATCGTTCTGCAGGTGCTGATGCCGTGGATCATGCCCTGGCTGCTGTCAGCCTATCGGGATCAGGCGGAGATCATGACGGTGGCGGTGACCGCCACCCAGATCGCCATGCCCTATCTGGCCTGTATGACGGTGGCATCCCTGCTGTCGGGCGTGCTCAACACCGGCGGGCGGTTCGCCCTTTCGGCGGGCGTGCCGGTGTTTCTGAACCTGTGCACTCTCGCCCCGCTGCTGGCGGCCTGGGTCATTCCCGCCAGCCAGCCGCAGGTGTTGCTGTGGGTCACCGCCGCCGTGACCCTGTCCGGCCTGATCCAGGCGGGCCTGCTATGGTGGGGCGTGCAGCGACTGGGGATCACCATCCGGCTGTCGTGGCCGAGACTGACGCCGAATGTGAAGCGCGCCCTCGCCCTGGCTGTGCCCGGCGCCATGGCGGGCGGGGCCATGCAGGTCAATTCGGTGGTCAGCCAGATGCTGGCCGGGTCGGACGAGGGCGCCCGTTCGGTGCTCTACAACGCCGACCGCCTCTATCAGCTGCCGCTGGGCCTGATCGGGGTCGCCATCGGCCTCGCGCTGGTGCCGCGCCTGACCAGGGCCTTTGTCACGAAGGATCACGAGGGCGGGCGCAAGACGCTGGATGACGGCATCACCCTGGCCATGGCCTTCACCCTGCCGGCCGCCGTGGCCCTGTTCGTTATTCCGTTCTTTGTCATCGACGCGACGGTGACCCGCGGCGCCTTCACCAGCGAGGATGCGGCCCGCACCGCGGACGTGTTGCGCCAGTTCGCCTGGGGCGTCCCGGCCTTCGTCCTCGCCAAGGTCCTGACCCCGCCCTTCTTCGCCCGCGAAGACACGCGCCGGCCGATGATCTACGCCATCGCCGCGGTGATCTTCACAATCGTGGTCGGCGCCGGCCTGTTCTTCGGACTGTCCCGCATGGGCGTCGACGGCGTGCTGGGTCTGGCCGTGGCGACCAGCCTCTCGGCCTGGATCAATGTCGCGCTGCTGGGCGGGACCCTGATGCGCGAGAACGTCTGGCGGCCCTCGCCGGCCTTCCTGTCGCGCCTGCTCCGCGTCCTGGCCGCCAGCGCCGTGATGGCGGGGCTACTGGTCCTCGCGGGGATGGGATACGAGACCCTGAGCCGTGTCCTGCTGGCCAAGGAAATCGCCGTCCTCGTCGTCTGTGGCGCAGGCGCCCTTGTCTATGGCGCCTGCATCGTGCTTTTCCGCGCCGTCAGCGTGGCCGAACTGAAGGCGACGCTGAAGCGTGAACCGGGCGCAGTCGCGCCGACCGGACTGGATTGATGACCGACGCCTCCCCCGCCCCCGCCTATACCGGCCCCCGCCGCATCCTGTCCGGCATCCAGGCGTCCGGTGCTTTGCATCTGGGCAACTACCTCGGCGCCCTGAAGCGGTTCACCCAGCTGCAGGACACGGGCGCGCCCTGTTTCCTGTTCGTGGCCGACCTGCACGCCATCACCGTCTGGCAGGACCCCGCCCTGCTGACCGCCCAGACGCGCGAGATCGCCGCCGCCTATCTGGCGTCCGGGCTCGATCCAGCGCGCTCGGTTATCTTCCCGCAGTCGGCGGTGCGGGCCCACTCCGAGCTGGCCTGGATTCTCAACTGTGTCGCCCGCCTCGGCTGGCTGGACCGGATGACCCAGTTCAAGGAGAAGTCGGGCAAGCACAAGGAGCGCTCCAGCGTCGGCCTCTACACCTATCCGGTGCTGCAGGCGGCCGACATCCTGCTGTACAAGGCCACCGAGGTGCCGACCGGCGAGGACCAGAAGCAGCATCTGGAACTGACCCGCGACATCGCCGCCAAATTCAACAACGACTTCAACGCGCCGGGCTTCTTCCCCCTGCCCGAACCGCTGACCCAGGGACCGGCGCCGCGGGTCATGAGCCTGCGTGACGGGGCCGCCAAGATGAGCAAGTCCGACCCGTCGGACCAGTCGCGCATCAATCTGACCGACGACGCCGACACCATTGTCGCCAAGATCCGCAAGGCCCGCACCGACCCCGACGCCCTGCCCGAGACGCTGGAAGGCCTCGAGGGCCGCGCCGAGGCGAAGAACCTGGTCACCATCTACGCGGCCCTCGCCGACATCAGCCGCGAGGCCGTGCTGGCGCAGTTCGCCGGACAGGGCTTCGGCGTCTTCAAGCCGGCGCTCGCTGACCTCGCCGTCGCCTCCATGGCCCCCGTCTCGGCAGAGATGCGCCGGCTGATGGCCGACCCGACCGAGATCGACCGGGTGCTCAGGGACGGCGCCGAGCGCGCCGCGGCCATCGCCGATCCGGTGGTGGACGAGGTGAAAAAGATCGTGGGCTTCTGGCGCGCCTGATCAGGCGATCCGGTCCAGCCGGGCGATGAAGAAGCCGTCCAGCCCGCCCTTTTCCGCCCACATCGACGGCAGGATGCGCAGCCAGCCTTCGGGCGTCAGCGCCTCGTCGGGCGCGCCGACCTCCGCGGGAACGGCCGGCGCCGTCCTGAAGGCCGGGTTGCGGCGCAGGAAGGCGATGATCTGGGTCTCGCCCTCCTCGCGCTCCAGCGAGCAGACGCAATAGACCAGACGGCCGCCCGGCCTGACCCGGACCGCGGCTGCGTCCAATAGCCTGTGCTGGACGTCGGCCAGCTTGGCCACGTCGGCGGGCTTGGTGGCGCGCAGGACTTCGGGATTGCGGCGGAAGGTGCCGGTGGCGGTGCAGGGCGCGTCCAGCAGGACGGCGTCGAAGGCGCGCGGATCGTCCCAGTCCTCGGCCGGCACGGCCACAACCTCGGCTTCCAGGCCCGTGCGGGCCAGATTGGCCCGCAGCCGGTCCAGCCGCTTGTCGGACCGGTCCAGCGCCACGACCGAAGCGCCCGAGGCGGCGATCTGCAGCGTCTTGCCGCCAGGAGCGGCGCAGAAATCAACGATTGATTCGCCGGACTTCGGCGCCAGCAGGCGGACCGGAACGGCGGCGGCGGCGTCCTGGACCCACCAGATTCCATCTTCGAACCCGGGCCAGCTCGCGAGATCGCCGCGACGGCCGGTGCGGACGGTGTTTCCGGCCATCACCTCGCCGTCCAGCGCCTCGGCCACGGCCGCCGCATCCACGTCGGGCTTCAGGCTCAGGTCCGTGGCCGGCTCCTCGCGAGCGGCCAGCGCCAGACCCAGGAGGGTCGCCTCGCCATAGGTGGCGCGCCAGCGGGCGGCCAGCCATTCAGGAAGATTGGACTCGGCCGTGGTCAGGCCGGGCCCCTCGCGCTCGATGCCGCGCAGCACGGCGTTGACGAGGTTCTTGTAAGGCCGGGTCTTGGTCTCACGTTCGGCCAGTTTCACCGCCGTCGAGACCGCCGCAAAGGCGGGCGTCTCGAGCACCAGCGTCTGGGCCAGCGCCACGCGCAGGATGGTGCGCACCGCCAGCGGCGGGGCCTTCTGCAGCTTGCGGTCGAGGATCTGGTCGATCTCGCCGAGGCGGCGCAGGGCGGCCATGGCCACGGCGCGGGCGAAGGCGCGGTCGGGTCCGGGCAGGTCGGCGACCTCGCGGAACGACAGGGCGGTGTCCAGCCCGCCACGGCCCTCAAGCGCTGCGTTCAGCAAGACCCCGGCGGCCAGTCGGGCCTCGACGCCGATGTCGGGGCCGTCGTCTCGGGGGTCCGCGACCTGGACCCGGGCCTTCGGAGGCCGGGTTCCGGCGCGGGCCTTGTCCGCCATCCGGCGTCCTCGCGCGGCCGAGCTGCGGCCGCCGCCGGCGGGTTCGCGGCTCACACCGACACCTGGGTGCCCAGCTCGACCACCCGCCCTGGAGGGATGTGGAAGAAGTCGGTTGGATTGGCGGCGTTTCTCATCAGGAAGATATACAGACGATCCTGCCAGATCGGCATGCCCTTGTGCGCCGAGGGGATCACCGAGCGACGGCCGAGGAAGAAGCTGGTCGACATGATGTCGAACTTCAGCCCCTGTTTGCGGCAGACGCCCAGCGCCTTGGGAATATTGGGCTGCTCCATGAAGCCGTAGGAGATGGTCAGCTTCTTGAAGTCGTCCGAGATGGGCTCGATCGTCACCCGCTCACTTTCCGGCACGCGCGGCCGGTCGGTCGTGCGGACGGTCAGGATGACGTTCTTCTCGTGCAGGACCTTGTTGTGCTTGAGGTTGTGCATCAGGGCGACGGGCGCGATGTCGGCGTCCGAAGTCAGGAAGATGGCCGTGCCCGGCGCACGGTGCGGCGGGCGCGCCCGCAGCATCTCGATCAGATCGGTCAGCGGCAGACTGTCCTTGCGGGTCTTGTCCGTCAGAATCTGGGTGCCGCGCACCCAGGTCCACATCAACAGCACCAGGCCGCCGCCGAGCACGAGCGGGAACCAGGCCCCCTGCGGGATTTTCAGCAGGTTCGAGGTCAGGAAGACCAGATCGATGACGAGGAAGGGCGTAATCGCCGCAAAGCTGAGCGGCAGGCTCCATTTCCACAGCCGCCGGACGATGAACCAGGCCAGCAGGGTATCGACGAACATCGAGCCGGTCACGGCGATGCCGTAGGCGGCGGCCAGGGCGGTCGAGGTCTGGAACGTCACCAGCAGGGCCAGAACCCCGAGCATGAGCAGCAGGTTGACCGAGGGCACATAGATTTGCCCCGCCTGGCTCTCGCTGGTCTGCATGATCTTGATGCGGGGCAGCAGGCCCAGCTGCACCGCCTGCTGGGTGACCGAGAAGGCGCCCGTGATCACCGCCTGGCTGGCGATGACGGTGGCGATGGTCGCCATGATCAGAACGGGCCAGTAGGCCGCTTCCGGCACCATCATCCAGAAGGGATTCTCGGCGGCAGCCGGCGTCGCCAGCACCAGGGCGCCCTGGCCGAGATAGTTCAGGGTCAGACAGGGCAGGACGAAGACCAGCCAGCCCTGGCGGATCGGCGCCTTGCCGAAATGGCCCATGTCCGCATACAGCGCCTCGGCGCCGGTGACGGCCAGGAAGACGCTGCCCAGGATGACGAAGCCCAGGAAGCCGTTGTCGAACAGGAACAGGATCCCGTAGTGCGGCGACAGGGCGCGCAGGATCGAGATGTCGTCAAAGATGTGCCAAATCCCCAGTCCCGCGAGAATGAGGAACCAGACCGCGGTCAGGGGGCCGAAGAAGCGGGCCACGCTGGCCGTGCCGCGCGACTGGATCATGAACAGGGCGATCAGTATGCCCGCCGCGATCGGCAGGACGAACGGCACGAGGGCGTCGCCCATGCCGGGCGCATCGCGCAGGCCCTCAACCGCCGAGACGACCGAGATCGCGGGGGTGATGACGCCGTCGCCGTAGAACAGGGCCGCACCGCAGACGCCGAGCAGGAAGACGAGGCCGGAGCGCCGCCCCATGGCCCGTTGCGCCAGGGCCATCAGGGCCAGGGTGCCGCCTTCGCCCTTGTTGTCGGCCTTCATCAGAAAGACGACGTATTTCAGCGTCACGACGAGCAGCAGCGCCCAGAAGACCAGCGACACGACGCCCAGAACGGCCAGTTCAGCCGCCCCGCCGCTCTTGGAATGGTGCAGCGCCTCGCGCATGGCGTAGAGCGGGCTGGTGCCGATATCGCCAAACACGACGCCGATGGCGCCAATGATCAGACCCCATTTGCCGGCCTTGACGTGACCGCCTTCGCCGGCCGCCGCGGGGTGCGGATGGGCCGGGGCGACCGATTTGTCGGAAGGGGTCTGGGAGTTTGAGGCGGCGGCGGCGGCGCCGTCTTCACCTTGGGGAGAGGCCCCGGCCATGAAGTTCCTCCGGGACCCCGCACACTGCGGTACCCATCCAAAGAGCGGCGAGCCTTTAGGCCCTTTCCGCAAGCCGTTCAATCGTGCTGCAAGCGCGAAAGTTCCTGGCCGCCCCGGGTCCGACCGGGGTCGGCTCGAGGACAGGCTATGGGTCGGGATATCCCGAAGGGTCGACGATCGCGGCCCACCAAAATGGCCCGGTTTGTGAAAGCCCGTCCACGCGCCTATCTTGAGGCCAGCATCATGTCAGACAGCCAACGCTTTCCCGTCGCCGCCCACGCCCTGGCCTATCTGGCCCACAAGGGCGCCGTCTCGCCGGCCCAAGCCGTGCCGAGCGCGGTTCTGGCCGCCTCGATCCCGACCAATCCCGTCGTCGTGCGCCGTGTGACCGCCCTGCTGGCCAAGGCCGGGCTGATCGCCACCCGGCCCGGCGCCTCGGGCGGGGCCTGGCTGCTGCACAAGCCGCAGGACATGTCGCTGGAGACGGTGTTGCGCGCCGTCAACGGATGCGCCCATCTGGGTTCGCCGCCCGCCGGGGCCAAGGGCTGCCCGGTCAGCGAGCATATTCCGCGTCAGGTGGCCAAGGCCCTGACCGCCGCCGATCAGGCCGCGGGACAGGCCCTGTCAAAGATCACCATCGCCGACCTGCTGGATCACGAACCGGCCTCGCTGGCGGCCTTTGCGCCGCACGCCTCCTGCCCGGTCGCCGCCTGAGATGAGTCTGCCGTCGCGGTCGCGGCCCGTGGTGCTGATCACCGGGGCGTCAGCCGGCATCGGCGCCGCCCTGGCGCGGGTCTATGCGGAGAAGGGCTGGGACCTGATCCTGACGGCGCGGCGCGAGCCGGCCTTGCGGGCGCTGGCGGATGAACTGGCCAGGATGGGAGCGGCGTCCACCGTCCTGACCGAAGACCTGGCCGATCCGGCCGCCCCGCGCCGGTTGTTCGACGCGATCCAGTCCAGGGGGCTGACGGTCGACGGTCTGATCAACAATGCGGGCTTCAGCCGGACGGACGGCTTTCTCAACACCGATCCGGCGGCGCATCGCGCCATGATCCAGGTCATGCTGGCCGCGCCGGTCGAGCTGGCGCGGCTGTTCACCCCGGCCATGGTCGATCGGGGCTTCGGCCGCATCCTCAATGTCGCCTCTCTCGCCGGCCAGATGCCCGCGACGGGCGGCGACACCCTGTACGGCCCGATCAAGAGCTTCCTGATCAAGGCGTCGCAGGGGCTGCATCTGGAGCTGCTTGGGACCGGCGTCCACGTCACGGCGCTCTGCCCCGGCTACACCCTGACCGAATTCCACGACGCCAATGGGACCCGCGAACAGGTGTCATCGGCCTATCCGGCCTGGATGTGGCAGACCGCCGACCATGTGGCGCGGGTCGGCTACGAGGCCTGCGAGGCCAACCGGCCGAAGGTCACGCCTGGCGCCATGAACAATCTGCTGGCCGGCTTGGCCAAACACCTGCCCGATCGGGTGGCGCTGGGAATGGTCGGCGGCCACGCCAAACGGCTGAAGCGAATCTAGCGGGTCGCCTCGAACCAGCGCCGGCAGATGTCCGCAAAGGCATCGGCATGGTCGGCGATGGCGGTTTCATCGGCGAAGACGACCACGCCGCGGTCCGGCGCCGCCCACCGGATCAGGCCGGTATCGTCCGGAAAGACGAAGGCCGAGGCGTCCTTCACCTTGACGCCGCGGTGCATGATCGCCCGCACGCCGCCTTTCGGCGCGACACCGACGGTGATCCGGTCCTCGCCGTCGATGCAGAAGCTCGGCCCGTTCCATTTGATGTGTTCGGTGACGCCGTCGGCCGCGCCGAGGACCGCGGCCCGCAGACGCTCGACCGCGCGGCGGACATCCGGCGTCTGCGCGGCCAGCCAGGCCTCGACAGTCGGCCCCCTGGCCAAGGTCTAGTGCCCGCCATCCGGATAGGGCGTCGTGGCGATGCTGCTGAACATGCCGGGGATGGCTTCCGACAGGCCGGCGAGGATGAACTGGATGGCCAGGGCGCACAGGATCAGGCCCAGCACCCGCACGATGATGGCCATGCCGATCTCGCCCAGCAGACGGCTGATCGGACCGGTCAGGGTGAAACAGACGAAGGTGGCGAAGCCCGCGGCGACGATGGCCACCACCCCGGCCGCCTGGCCGGCGGGTCCGACCTTCTCGGCCTCTCCGGCCTGGATGATGATGGTCGAGATGGCGCCGGGGCCGATCAGCAGGGGCATGGCGAAGGGCACGACCAGCCGCTGGAAGCGGCGGCGGGCGTAGCCCTTGTCATTCGCCGCATCCTTCACCGCATCGGGGTCGGCGAACATCTTGAGGAAGTCCTCGCGCGTCATGTCGAGGCCCAGCAGCAGCAGCAGGATGCCGCCGGCGATGCGGAAGGCGGCCAGCGAGATGCCGAAGAACTGAAGCAGTCCCAGGCCGGTGAAGAAGAAGAAGCACAGGAAGATGACGATGAAGATGCAGATCAGGGCCGAGACCGAGAGCCGCTGGCGCATCGAGGCGCCGGCCGTCGCGGCCGCGAAGATCGGGATATTGCCGATCGGATCCACCAGCGCGAACAGGGCCACGAACAGGTTGACGCCCAGATCGACCGCGTCCATTTGCTGACCTCGCCCTGCAATTCACCCAACCGCGGCCCATCAAGGCTGACGCCCGCGCACGCGTCCAGCCTAGCGGGTCGAACGGAGCGACGCCATGACCCCCGTACTGACCGACTCCCGCTTGATCATCGGTCTCGATCTGCCGTCTATCGAGGCGGCCCGGGCCATGGTCCATCGGCTCGGCGCGACGATCCATTTCTACAAGGTCGGCCTGACCCTGCTGGCCCGACCCGGCGGCGTGGCCTTCGCCCATGAGCTGCGGGCGTCAGGCAAGTCCGTATTCCAGGACTGGAAACTTCACGACATCGGCGCCCAGGTGGAGGGCGCGGCCCGGGCCGTGGCCGAGGGCGGCTGCGACCTGTTGACCGTCCATGCCGAGCCGCAGGTCATGCGCGGCGCGGTCAAGGGGCGGGACGCGGCGGGCGCCGGGACCAAACTTCTGGCCGTCACCGTCCTGACCAGCCTGTCGGACGCCGACCTGACCGACATCGGCTACGGCTTTTCCGCCCGCGACCTCGTCGAACGGCGGGTGAGGCAGGCGCTGGAGTGCGGCGTGGACGGGGTGGTCTCAAGCCCGCTGGAGGCGGCGCGGGTGCGCGAGATCGCCACCGAAGCGGGACGCCCCGACTTCCTGATCGTCACCCCGGGCGTCCGGCCCGAGGGCGCGGACAAGGGTGACCAGCAGCGGGTGGCCACGCCAGCCGCGGCCCTGGAGGCCGGCGCGACCCATCTGGTCGTGGCCCGACCGGTGGTCGGGGCCGAGAATCCATTGCTGGCGGCCTCGGCCATCGTCGCATCGATCGACGGAGTCGGCCGCTAGCTCAATCAGCCGCGCTCGCCGGGCTCCTGGCTATAGTGCTGGCGGGGCGGTTGCGAGGGACGGGGCCGTTCGGGGCGATAGGGGCGCGCGGGCGGAGCCGGCGGCTCGTAGCGGGGCGGTTCCGGACGGTAGGGCGGCGGATAGGGGGCATAGTCGTCGCCGCCGTGGTCGTCGTCATGATCCACAGGGGCGCAGCCGCCGCAGCTGTTGCGGCCGTCAATATAGCCCCGCTCATAGTCGCCGATCCCGACGTCGGGACGACCGCCGCAGCTGCCGCCGCAACGACCGCCGTACGAACCGTAGGACTCACGGCTTTCGTAGACGCTGTAGGAGCTGTGCTCGTAGCCGTAGTCTTCCCGCCGGCCGCCGCTGTCGCAGCCGCGGCGCTCGCTGTGGCCGTAGCGGCCGCCGCGGTCCTCGCCGTCGCGGCAGACGGTGGTCGCGACACAGGCCGGGGCGCGGCGCCCGTTGCGGCCGAAGCCCTCGACCACATAGCCGAACGGCGCGCTGGCGCAGGCCCGACCCTCATAGACCTCTTCATTGTAGATCGCGCCGCCGCCGTAATAGCCGCCGACGTCCCCGCCACCACCGCCCACATAGACGGCGCCGTAGCTGCCGCCGCCGCGCCGGATGCCGCCGACGTCATAGGCCCGGGCGTTGAAATAGCCGCCGGCCGACGCGCCGGCGAAGGCGTTCGCGCTGGCGTTCGCATTCGCGTTGGCGTTGACGTTCACATTGATGTTGCTGTTGAAGCCGCCGCCGTGAGGCGGGGGCGGCGTATGGGGCGGAGGCGCGGGCGGCGGCCGATGCCCGCCGCCGCCGCAGCTGCTGCCGCAGCCTCCGCCGCTCCCCGGATGGCCACCGCCGCGCCGGTCGCCGGCGAAGGCGGGGCTGGCCGCCAGGATCGCAAGAGCGGCGACTGCCGCAAGGTTAATCATTCGCATGACGCCGACTCCGATGTGGAGCCGTTGTAAGCGTCTGGAATATAAAGGGTTCAGATTGCACCGAGCGGGCGAAAGTCCGCGCCCGACTTTCCCCGACAGGCCCTCAAATTAACCTTTCGGGTCGCAACAACGCCCCTCAGCGGTCGTAAAGATAAACCTCTGAGCACCCGCAATCCCGGTCGCGGCGCCGCGAGCGCCCGTCGTCCGACCACCGCCGCGATGAGGGCGACCGATCGTCGTTGTAGCCCCATTCGTCGCGATAGGCGGGCCGCGACGGCGGGTCTTGTCGACGGTAGCCGTGGTCGCTGTGTCCCCGGCCGTAACCGTGGCCGTAGCGATCCCGGCCATGGCTGTAGCCATACCCCTGGCCGTATCCCGGCGCGGGCACATAGACCTGCGGCCGGTCCGAATAGCCGTCCGCCCAAAGGCCGGTCCCGACATAGGAACGGGTCTCGACCTCGGACAAGGGACTGCCGCCAACCGGCCGGCCGTAGGCATTGAGATAGATCGGCTGGCCCCAGGTCTGGGCCGAGGCGGCACCGGCGAGAGCGAGGGTGGCGAGGGCTGCCGCGGCGGCGAGGGTGCGGATCATCGAGGTGTCTCCTGGAACACCCAGGTTAACACCGTTCGCCGGCCTTTGTTCTCCGCGGTCAGAAATCGACCGCCAGACCCTTCTTCTCCCAGTCGCCGTAGCGGGTCGGCTCGGGGCCTCGCGGGCCGCCGTGTTCGGTCGGCAGATCGGTCCCGCCCCCGGCCATGCGGCGTTCGGCGGCCTCCAGCAGGGCGCGGCGCGCGGCCTCGGTCAGGGGCCGCTCCGGGGTGGCGTTCGGCACATCGGCGTTGAAGGCCGGCGTCGGGGTTTCGTCGGGGGTGGGATGATCGGTCACAGCGGCCTCGCCTTGAGCCTGGGCGTTGATCCGCACACATGATGTGTTCGCCCCTCATGCGCCAGTTGCGATCGAAAATTCCGGACCATGAACCACCTCAAGACCTTCACCCTGCTGGCGGCCCTGACCGCCCTCTTCGTCGGCCTCGGCTATCTGATCGGCGGGCCGACCGGCATGCTGATCGCCCTGGTGTTCGCCGGCGGGATGAACCTGTTCAGCTACTGGAACGCCGACAAGATCGTGATGAAGATGTACCGGGCCCAGCCGGTCGATGAGCATCACCCCAACGCCGTGGTCCGCACCTATGTCGCCGATGTGGTTCAGATGGCGCGCGACGCGGGCCTGCCGCGGCCGGTGATCGCCATCATCCCCAACGACCAGCCCAACGCCTTCGCCACCGGCCGGAACCCGGAGAATGCCGCCGTCTGCGCCACCACGGGCCTGCTCGACATGCTGACCCGCGAGGAGATCCGCGGGGTAATGGCCCATGAGCTGGCCCATGTGAAGAACCGCGACACCCTGACGATGACAGTGACCGCGACGGTCGCCGGCGCCATCGCGGCCCTGGCCAATTTCGCGCTGTTCTTCGGCGGCGGAAACCAGGACGAGGAACGTCCTGGCGGCATCATCGGAACCCTGGCCCTGATGATCCTGGCGCCCATGGCCGCCGGACTTGTCCAGATGGCCATCAGCCGATCGCGCGAATATGAGGCCGACCGTGTCGGCGCCGAGATCGCCGGCGATCCGCAATCCCTCGCCTCGGCCCTGCAGAAGATCGACGGCCATGCCCGCCAGATCGTCAACACGACCGCCGAACGCAATCCGGCCTCGGGCCAGCTGTTCATCATCAATCCGCTGGCCGGCCGCGGCGCCGACAACCTGTTCTCGACCCATCCGGCGACCGGCAACCGGGTGAAGGCGCTGATGGAGCTGGGAACCAGAATGGGTATGGCGCCGCGCCGCGCGGCTTTCGTCGACTCTCCGGTCTCGACCAGCGTGCCGTCCACGCCGTCTCAGCCTCGCGGGCCCTGGGGCTAGCCCGACCCGCTGTTGCCGCGCGTGTCGCGGCTGCTAGTCTCCGGCCATGGCTGAAGAGACCGAGACCGTCGAGGACATCGCCGCCGGGATTCTGAACGGCGTAATGGTCTGCGTCCTGAGTGCGGCCTTCCCGGTCCTGCTCGGCTGGCAGGCGGTGGTTCAGCGCGAAACGTGGGACGTCCGGTCCATGCCCATGCAGGATTCACTGTCGGGCGTCGTTCTGTTGCTTCTGAGCTTCTATTTTCTGACTGTCGGCTTCCGGTCGGTCCGAAAGAACATATCGGCCCTTCGCCGCCGCCGCGGCTCATTCCCGATAGACTGACCCTGCCGCATTCCCGCCCTTGCATCGCGGGGCGTCTGGTCCTTTAAGCGCGCGCACACGTCCCAAACGCCTCCCCGCGTTCGCCGAAAGACCAGCCATGACCCAGTCCGCGCCCAAGAAGGTCGTCCTCGCCTATTCGGGCGGTCTCGACACCTCCATCATCCTGAAATGGCTGCAGACCGAATACGGCGCGGAGGTCGTGACCTTCACCGCCGACCTGGGCCAGGGCGAGGAGCTGGCGCCGGCGCGCGAGAAGGCGCTGAAGATGGGCATCAAGCCCGAGAACATCTTCATCGACGACCTGCGCGAGGAGTTCGTTCGCGACTACGTCTTCCCGATGTTCCGGGCCAATGCGCTGTATGAGGGCCAGTATCTGCTCGGCACCTCGATCGC
>NZ_DDRM01000046.1:63411-70194 GCF_002343105.1 Brevundimonas sp. UBA2416 | reverse complement strand
CTGCTCGGCACCTCGATCGCCCGGCCGCTGATCGCCAAGCGCCAGATCGAGATCGCCCGCATGGTCGGCGCCGACGCCGTCTGTCACGGGGCCACCGGCAAGGGCAACGACCAGGTGCGCTTCGAGCTGGGCTATTACGCCCTCGAGCCCGACATCCGCGTCATCGCCCCGTGGCGCGAATGGGCCTTCAAGTCGCGCGAGCACCTGCTGGACTTCGCCGAGAAGCACCAGATCCCGATCGCCAAGGACAAGCGCGGCGAGGCCCCGTTCAGCGTCGACGCCAACCTTCTGCACTCGTCCAGCGAGGGCAAGGTGCTGGAGGACCCGTCGGTCGAGGCCCCCGAGTTCGTGCACCAGCGCACCCTGTCGCCCGAAGACGCGCCGGACGTGGCCACGGTCATCACCGTCGGCTTCGAAAAGGGCGATCCCGTCTCGATCAACGGCGAGGCCATGTCGCCGGCGACCCTGCTGACCGCCCTGAACCAGTACGGCCACGACAACGGCATCGGCCGGCTCGACCTGGTCGAGAACCGCTTCGTCGGCATGAAGTCGCGCGGCGTCTATGAGACCCCCGGCGGGACCATCCTTCTGGCGGCGCACCGGGGCATCGAGTCCATCACGCTCGACGGCGGCGCCATGCATCTGAAGGACGAGCTGGCGGTCAAATACGCCCACCTGATCTACAACGGCTTCTGGTTCTCGCCCGAGCGCGAGATGCTGCAGGCCGCCATCGACCATTCGCAGGCCAAGGTGTCGGGCACGGTCCGGGTCAAGCTCTACAAGGGCAACGCCACCGTCATCGGCCGCGAGAGCGGGAACAGCCTGTACGACCAGGAACTGGTCACCTTCGAGGACGGCGCCGTGGCCTATGACCAGAAGGATGCGGCCGGCTTCATCAAGCTGAATGCCCTGCGCCTGCGCGTGCTGGGCAAGCGGGACGCGCGCGACCGGGGCTAGAACTGCAGGCCCCCTCGCGCTCTTGGGGGATCGGCGCCAACCTGTCGGTGGGAGCATGGGCTCCGCCGACCTTTTCAGGACCTGACATGTCTCTTCGCACCGCCCTCGCCGCCGCCGCCGTTCTGGCGCTCGCGACCCCCGTATTCGGTCAGGAGGCGCCAGCCGCCGACCCGGCTGCCGCTGCGGCCGCCCAGGCGGAGGCCGCCTTCGAGGCCAAGGCGCTGGCTTTCCAGCAGGCGCTGGACACGATGCGCGGGGAGATGCAGGCCGCCCTGACCGCCGCCGGCTCGGACCAGGTCAAGGCCAATGCCGACATGGACGCCATCGCCGCCCGCTATCAGCCGCAGGCCGACGGCTTCGCCGCCGAGCTCGACGCCTTCATCACTTCCCAGCTGCCCGTCATGCCGCCCCAGGAGCAGGCCCAGATGGCCCAGATGGGTCCGATGATACGCAGTCAGATCGTCGGCGCTCCCGCGACCATCAAGGCCGGGCTCCTTCAGGCCGCTGCCGCCGCTGCGGCGCCCGCCGCTCCGCGGTAAGTCATTGATCCGGAAGGGCGGCGGGGTCAGCCCTGCCGCCTTACCGCGATTTCACTTGAGACCGGACGGTGTTCGGCGGACCTTGGCGGCGACTTCAAGGAGCCCCGCCATGTTCAAGGTCCTGTCCCTCGCCGCCGCGCTCGCCGTCCTGCCGGTCTCGGCCGCGGTCGCCGATCCGCAGAAGGGCGCGTCCGAGCGGGCCATCGAGGCCGCCGCCGAAACCTTCGAGGCCCGGATGGAGGCCTTCGGAGCCCGCGCCGAGGCCATCGCTGAAGACGCCAGCCTGACCGAGGCGCAGCGCGAAACGCGCATCGCCGCCCTGTGGACTGAATATCAGCCCGATCTGACGGCCTTCACCTCCGTCGTGACCCAGCATGCTTCGGCCATCGCCGCACAGGTGCTCGCAGAGATCGACGTCGAGGCGGTCGTCGCCGAAGCCCTGGCGGGGGTCGAGGTCTCCGGCGCCCTGCAGGCGGCTCAAGGCATGGCCGCCAACGGCGCCTGGGCCTCCAACGACCCCGAGCACATGACCACCTATGGCCTGATGGCCGACTACGCCCTTGGCACGGCCATGGATTCGATCGAGGAAGTGCAGGGCGAGGTCGAGGCCGCCGTCGACGAAGCTGTGGCCGAAGCCGTGGAAACCGGGCACGAGGGCAAACAGGCTGAGTCAGACGAAGACTGAGCCGCGCTTCACCCGATGAGCGCACTGCGGGCTTGACCAGGCACCCGGTCGGCCCGACAGCACGGCCATGGCCAGCCTGCCCGTCGATCCGCACCTGTATCTGACCTTTCTGGGCGTCATGGCGGTCATGGCGGTTACGCCGGGTCCGGCGAACCTGTTTTCGGTCGCCAACGGGGTGCAGCGCGGCAAGGCCGCCGCCATGGCGGGCGTGGTCGGGATGAACGCCGCGACCCTGGTCTGGTTCGCGGCGGCGGCGCTGGGTCTTGGCGCGCTGGTCATCGCCTTTCCGGACGTCTTCCGCCTGATCTCGATCGGCGGCGCCCTCTATGTGGCCTGGCTGGGGATCAGCGCCCTTCGCGGCGCCTTCCGCACGGCCGACGAACCGGACGCCCCGGCCATCCGCATGGGCCGCAGCGCCCTGGTCGACGGCTTCATGGTCCAGATCGCCAACCCCAAGGCGATCCTCTTCTTCACCGCCGTCCTGCCGCCCTTCATGGACGTAGGCCGGCCCGCCGCGCCGCAACTGGCCCTGTTCGCCCTGGCCACCATCGGCATGGACGCGCTGACCATGTCCGCCTACGGTCTGGGCGGCGCGGCCCTTGCGCGGCGGATGAGCGAGCCGCGGTTCCGCAAGGGTTTCGCCGTCCTGACCGGCATCCTTCTGCTGGCCGCCGCCGTACTTATTGTCACGCGTTTATAGGGACTTGGCGGCGGCCGGAACGGCGCTGTTCATGTCCTGTTCAGCCGACAGGGCGCGCACTGTCGCGTCAAGGAGAGTTCCCATGAGACTGCGTTTCCTCAAGCCCGTAATTCTGGCGACGGCGGCGGCTCTGGCCCTGTCGGCCTGCGCCACGGCCACCCCCTACGGCCCCGCCGGCGTCGACAGCCGCTTCGGCTATTCCGACCAACGGGTGGACGCCGACCGGTACCGCGTCAGCTTCGCCGGCAACTCCGTCACCTCGCGCGAACAGGTTGAGATGGCTCTGCTGCTGCGCGCCGCCGAGGTGACCGCCGAGAGCGGCTATGACTGGTTCTCCACCGTCAACCGCGCCACCGACCGCGACGTCCGCTTCCAAGGGATCCCCGATCCCTTCTACCGCGATCGCTACAGCCCGTTCTGGGGCCCGACCTGGCGCTACCAGCGCCGCGGCCTCTGGAGCCCGTGGGGCGATCCCTTCGGCCGTGAGTTCGACGTGCGCGAGATCGACCGCTTCGAAGCCTCGGCCGAGATCATCATGGGCCGGGGGCCGAAACCGGCCGGTGATCCGAACGCTTTCGACGCCCGTGAGGTGATCCAGAACCTCGGGCCGCGGGTGACGCGGGCGATGTAGGGAGCAGGAATTAGGCGTCAGGAATTAGGAAGTCGGGCTCGCCTGGCTGCGCCTCTCCTAATTCCTGAGCCCTACGACCTAAGCCCTCACCCTAGCCGATCCGGGGCGACTTGAGCCGGCGCTTGTTCACATGCGTGTCCGGCGCCACGCCCAGATCCTCTGGCACCTCGCCCTTGAAATAGTAGCGCTGCCACGCCTCCTTGGCCGCGTCGGGGTCGCCCGAGGCCAGCCGCTTGTTGAAGTCGGTGCGGGCGCGGTTCCAGGCCTCGAACTGGCCGTGCATGACCGGGTTGGATTCCAGCGACCGGATCACCGGCTGCATGGTCTCGACCTTGCGGTGCTCGATCGGGGTAATGAAGCAGAAGGGCTCGCCTTTTTCGAACTTCACCCGCCCCGGCCGTGTGAACAGCCAGTTCATGGTGAAGGGGAAGGGCAGCCAGTCGGTCTCGATCAGTCCGACCAGCGGCTGGATGCCGTCCTTCATGTGATTGGGCGAGCCGCCGGCCAACAGGCCCCAGCCGGGGGGTGTGCGGAACAGATACTGCGGATGCATGGTCAGGACGCCGCGCGAGAAATGCGAGGTCACCACATGGGTCAGGTTGGCGTTGTGCCGCTCGGGCGTGATGACGATGTCGGCCTGGCTGGGTCCGCCGTTCCACTCGGCGGTGAAGGTCAGCGGGCACAGGATCTCCCAGCCCGTGGTGTTGGCCATGTTCAGAGGCAGGCAGCGATAGGGGTGGCGGCTGGCGAAGGCGTCCATCCAGTTGCGCGACTGCCGGCCCGGCACGAGGTCGGGCGGCGTCGCCGTCATCGGATAGCATTCCAGTTCCAAGGCGGGCCTCCGGGCGGTATCGAGGGATATCTCCATCCCTAGCGGCGCCGCATGACCGAAGACAAGCCGACCGAACCCGCCTTCGACCGCGACCGCCTGCTGGTGTGGATGGCGGCGAACGGCGTGGCCCAGACGACGCACGACCACCCCGCCGTCTTCCGCGTCGACGAGGGGCTGGAGCTCAAGGCCGCCATGCCCGGCGCCCACACCAAGAACCTGTTCCTCAAGGACAAGAAGGGCCGGCTGTGGCTGATCTCGGCCCGTCAGGACACGGCAATCGACCTGAAGCGGGCGCCGAAGGTCATCGGCTCGGACCGGCTGTCATTCGGCAATGAGGGGCTGTTGTACGAGACGCTGGGCCTGACGCCGGGCTCGGTGACGGCGCTGGGCCTGATCAACGATCCGGACCAGCGCGTGACCTTCGTGCTCGACAAGGCGCTGTGGGACGCGGACATCGTCAACTTCCACCCCCTGACCAACACGGCGACGACGGCGCTGGCGCAGGCTGAGTTCCGGCGGTTCCTCGCACTCATCGGGCGGGAGCCGATGGTGGTGGACTTCGGTCAACTCACGGCCTGACCAGAGGCTGGCGGGGTGGCTCCCGGCGCGCCGGAACCACCCACACCCATCACTGCAAGCTAGTCCGCAGACAACCAGGCCGTCGGCTCAACCAGTTCGAATCCCGGCGTCGTCTCGATGAAATGGCGCAGCCAGTAAGCGTGACCGCTGCCGTAAACGACCACGATGCGGTCGCCGGGCCGGGCGACCTGAACCAGTCTGGCAAAGATCTGGGCGTTGCGGGCATACCAGCGGGCGTTCAGTTCAGCGCCGGCCTGATTGTCGCCGGAGCCGAAGCCGATCATGGCGTAGTAAATGGCTTCTTGCCCGGCGGGGCCGACCATCGGGTGGTCAGGCGCGTTGATCTCGGCCAACAACTGACCGACCGTGCGCTCCCGTTGGCGGACCTCCAGCGCGGCGATCGTGGACTGGATGGTCGCGCTCACCGCCTGGAACTCCGGCATCCGCCCGTTCGCCTGAACCCAGGCCATGACCGGGCCCATCGGAAAATAGGTCGGCTGCCCCTCGCGATCCTTCTCGTCGATCGCATAAACGCGGTCGATTCCCGCGCGAGCGGCGAGGCGGTAGCCGATCTGCACCCGCTCGTCCGCGTTCGTCAGCAGTTGCTCGGGCCGGAAGGCGGGCCAGTTGGGGTCCAGCATGGTGGCCTGGTCCGGGGCGACCCGTTCGATCGCCACAGCGGTTGGCCGGAACGCCGCCAGGGCCTCGGCCACAGCCGCCAGTTCTGCCTGCTTCTGCGGCGTGGTCACGGGATCGATCTGCATATTGTGCATGTCCCGACCCGGATTATTCATGTGAAAAGACCCCACGACCATCACCTGGATAGGCGCGGGCGCAGGTGTCTGCGCCCACGCCGTCTGGGGCAGACACAGGACCGCCAGGGCGGCCAACAGTTTCAACTTCAGCATCGTCATCTCCCGACTTGTTTGATTTTCCGATCATAATGCAAGAGGTGGCGGGGCGATGCCCCGGATGTGTGTCCGAACATTAAATTTTGGAGAGACTGGCCGGTGGTCCGGCGCGGACTGATTGTGGTCCCTGCCTGCCATGCGTCGGTTCGTTGCGTTGACCGACCGCGACGGTTCTATCCCGCCTCTTGGAATGCTAGAGGGCGCGCGTCTCCCCCGACCCACGCCAGATTACGGACGCCGCCATGCCCGCCGCTCCCGACTTTCCTCCCGCGCCCGACCGCGTGGCGCCGCAGCGCGCGCTGATCTCGCTGTCCGACAAGACCGGGCTGGAGGATGCCGCCCGCACCCTCCACGGGCTCGGCGTCGAACTGGTCTCGACCGGCGGCACCCGCGCCGCCATCGCCGGCTTCGGCCTGCCGGTGAAGGACGTGGCCGACCTGACCGGCTTCCCCGAGATGATGGACGGCCGGGTCAAGACCCTGCACCCCGTGGTCCACGGCGGCCTGCTGGGGGTGCGTGACGCGGCCGACCACGCCGAGGCCATGACGACCCACGGCATCGGGCCGATCGATATCGTCTGGGTCGATCTCTACCCGTTCGAATCAACCGTTGAGTCCGGGGCCGGATTCGACGCCGTGGTCGAGAATATCGACATCGGCGGCCCGGCCATGATCCGCTCGGGCTCGAAGAACCACGGCTATGTCGCCGTCTGCGTCGACCAGGCCTCGGTCGCCGAGCTGCTGGAGGCGTTAAAGGCCGACGGCGCGACGACGCTGGCCCTGCGCAAACGCCTGGCCGCCCGGGCCTTCGCCCGCACCGCCGCCTATGACGCCGCCGTCTCGTGCTGGTTCGCCGGCCAGTTGAACGACGCCGCCCCGGCCCGGGTGGCGGTGGCAGGGCGGCTGGCCGCGACGCTGCGCTATGGCGAGAACCCGCATCAGACCGGCGC
>NZ_DDRM01000046.1:63242-63369 GCF_002343105.1 Brevundimonas sp. UBA2416 | reverse complement strand
CGCCGCCTATGACGCCGCCGTCTCCGGCTGGTTCGCCGGACAGGTCGGGGACGCCGCACCGGCGCGCAAATCCATCGCCGGCTCGCTGGCCCAGACCCTGCGTTACGGCGAAAACCCGCATCAGACC
>NZ_DDRM01000046.1:0-63031 GCF_002343105.1 Brevundimonas sp. UBA2416 | reverse complement strand
CAACATCGCCGACGCCGACGCCGCCTATGAGCTGGTCGCCGAGTTCGAGGGCCCGGCCTGCGTCATCGTCAAACACGCCAATCCCTGCGGCGTCGCCGTGGGCGGCGATCTGGCGACGGCCTACGTCCGGGCGCTGGAGTGCGACGCCGTCTCGGCCTTCGGCGGCGTCATCGCCGTCAACCGGACCCTGACCGGCGCCGACGCCCGGCTGATCACCGACATCTTCACCGAGGTCGTCATCGCCCCCGGCGCCGATGACGAGGCGCAAGCCATCTTCGCCGCCAAGAAGAACCTGCGCCTGCTGCTGACCGACGGCCTGCCCGATCCGCTGGCGGCCGGCGAAGTCTATCGCTCGGTGGCCGGCGGCTTCCTGGTCCAGTCGCGCGACCGCAGCCGCATCGCCGCCTCTGACCTCAAGATCGTCACCCGCCGTCAGCCGACGCCGCAGGAGATCGAGGACATGCTGTTCGCCTTCACCGTGGCCAAGCATGTGAAGTCGAACGCCATCGTCTACGCCAGGGACGGCCAGACCGCCGGCATCGGCGCCGGCCAGATGAACCGCCGCGACTCGGCCCGCATCGCCGCCATCCGCGCCCGCGAAGCCGGCGAGGCCAAGGGCCTGGCCCATTCACTGGCCCAGGGGTCGGCCTGCGCCTCGGAAGCCTTCTTCCCCTTCGCCGACGGTTTGCTGGAGGCCGTGGCGGCGGGGGCCACCGCGGTGATCCAGCCCGGCGGCTCGATCCGCGACGACGAGGTCATCGCGGCGGCGGACGAGGCCGGGGTGGCGATGGCGTTCACGGGCGTGCGGGTGTTCAGGCACTGAGCGGGAGAGTGGCTAGTGGCTAGTGGGCCGCTCCTGTGACTCGCATCCGACCATCGGCGCTCGCGGCGGCGAACCACTAGCCAGTAGCCACTAATCACTTCGACGCACCGGCCGCTCCGGCTAAGGTCCCTGCCATGCAAACCCTCTCCCAACGCTGGTCGATGCTCGAGCCGGCCGTCACCGTGGTCGGTCCCGACGATGATCGTCCCCGCCCGGCGGTGATCCTGTTCCACGGCTGCGGCGGTCTGCGGGGCCATCTGCCGAAATATGCGGCGGCGGCGAAGGCAGCCGGCTGGCGGGCCTTTATCGTCGACTCCTACGGGCCGCGCGGCTGGAGCCGCCAGTTCTCAATGGCCATGGTCTGCACCGGCATCCTGCTGCACGGATCGCAGCGGGCCGGGGATGTGCTCGCAGCCCTGTTCGGCGTGTCGCAGCGCTCCGACGTCGATGCATCGAAGATCGTGCTGGCCGGCTGGAGCCACGGCGGCTGGGGCATCATGGAGGCGATGAGCTCGGAACGCGCCGCCGGCATGCTGGGCGTCGCCGACCCCGGCGCGGTCACGCTGGATGGCGTGATAGGGACCTGGCTGGCCTATCCCTATGTCGGCATCGGCGCCTTCAACCGGATGCGGCCCTGGAGGCACTGTCCGAAGACCGTGGCGGTGATCTCGCGCACCGACCACCTGACCACGGTGCGCAACGCCCAGCAGGTGCACGACATGGTCCGCAACTGCGGGGCCGATGTGGAGACCTGGATCGCCGACGGCACCCACAGTTTTGACGAGCCGATGACCGCCCCGCCGATGCGCTATCACCCCGAACTGGCCGCCGAGGCCGAGCGGCGCTTCGTGGCCCTTCTGAACGACGTCGCGGTCGCGCCGGCGGTCTAGCGCGGCTCGATCGTCACATCCGCCCGGATCGAATTGGCGATGTAGCAGGCCTCGTGGGCCCGGTGATGCAGGACGTCGATGGCGGCGGCGTCAGGTTGGTTCTCGCCGGAAAAAGCGACCGCAGGCCTCAGCGCCACCGATATGATCGACGTCTTGCCGCGTTCATCCCGGCCCAGAACCCCCACCGCGTCGTCGCGATAGGTGTCGACGGTGAACCCGCCCTTGGCGGCGAAGGCCAGGAAGAACAGCATGTGGCAACTCGACAGGGCCGCCACCAGCGCCTCCTCCGGGTCGACGGCGGCCGGATCGGACAGGGGCTCCGGCACGCTGGTCGGCGCCGAAGAGCCGCGCACCACCGCCCCGCCGTCGAAACGCCAGTCATGGGCGCGGGAATAGCGATTGCCGGTGAAATCCTGATCGCCGCGGCTCCATTCGACGACAGCCAGATGTTCGCTCATGACGGTTCTCCAAAGGCCGATGACCGAACCGTGTAGCGCCGGAGTCGTCCGGACCCAAGCCACGCCTTGCTCCCGCCCGCGACCCGCCTTATCCCCGGTTCATGGCCGCGCCCCTGATCTGTCCATCCATCCTCGCCAGCGACTTCGCGATGCTGGGCGAGGAAATTCGCGCGCTGGACGCCGCCGGCGCGGACTGGATCCATGTCGATGTCATGGACGGCCATTTCGTGCCGAACATCACCATCGGCCCCGATGTGGTGAAGGCGCTGCGGCCCCACACCCGGCTGCCGTTCGACGTCCATCTGATGGTCGCGCCGGTCGACCCATGGCTGGAAGCCTATCGCGAGGCGGGCGCCGACATCCTGACCGTCCATCCCGAAAGCGGGCCGCACCTGCACCGCACCCTCGGCCGTATCCGCCAGCTGGGGGCGAAGGCGGGCGTGGTGTTGAACCCCGGCACGCCGCTGAATGTGCTCGAGGATGTTATCGACCTGGTCGATCTGGTGCTGCTGATGTCGGTCAATCCGGGCTTTGGCGGCCAGTCCTTCATCGGGACCACCCTGCGCAAGATCGAGCGGACCCGCGCCCTGCTCGACGCCGCCGGCTCGAAGGCGCATCTGCAGGTCGATGGCGGGGTCACCGCCGCCAACGCCGGCGCCTGCGTTTCCGCGGGGGCGGACGCCCTTGTGGCGGGCACCGCCGTGTTCCGGGGCGGGCCGTCGGCCTATGCCGCCAACATCCAGGCGCTGAAGTCCGCGTGAACCCGCTCGGTCGCTTTTTCCGAACCGAGGCCGACACGCCGCCGCCCGGCGAGATCCCCGGCCTGCGCGGCGCCCCGATGCGCACGCCGGTCCGCACCACCGGCGCAGCGACGGGCCCCGGTCTGTGGCCCGCCGTCGTCGGCAGGATGCTGACCCGCCAGCTGTGGATCGAACTGTATGGCCTGCCCGGCTACAGCCTGACGCTGAAGGGCGCTCCGGTTCAGGCCTTCGCGGCCACGCCCCGCGATTTCCGGCCCGCCGAACCGGCGCCGGGCAAGGCTGTTGTTGACGGCCGTTTCATCCTCGCCGGCGCCAGCCTGGAGGCCGCGGCCCCTGAGGATCCGTGGAACCGCCCCAGCCCCAGCCGGGCCTTCGCCACCGAACTTCACGCCTTCGCCTGGCTGCCGTCATTGATGTTGCAGGGCGAGCGTGGCGCGCGCGAGGCCGTTCGGCTGACCCTCGCCTGGGGCGCGGCCTTCGCGCGTTGGTCACCCTTCGCCTGGGGGCCGGAGGTGCTGGCGCGACGGACCCTGAACCTGTCGTGCGGCGCCCGCCGCATGGGACAGGTGGCGACCGAGGCCGAACGACTGCGGCTGGCCGACATCCTCGGCCGTCAGGGACGGCAGCTGTTGCGCCCGCCTGGCGGCATCGCCGGCGCCGCGGAACGGTTGACCGCCGCGGCGGTGGCCGGCTGCGTCCTGGCCGGAAAGCCGGGCGTCTCCCTGCGCCGCGCCGCCTTGCGCCGCCTGCCGGGGGCGCTCGAACGCACCGTCGGCGCCGACGGCGGCCATGCCTCGCGCAGCCCGGAGGCGGGGCTGGAGCTGCTGCTCGACCTTCTGACCCTCGACGACGCCCTGTCCCAGCTGTCCGAGGTCAGCCCGGAGGCGGTCCGCGGCGCGATCCAGCGGCTGACCGCCGCCCTGCGACTCCTGACCCTTCCCGACGGACGGCTGGTCACCATGCAGGGCGGAGGGCCGTCGACCCCGGCCCGGATCGCCGCCGCCCGCGCCCATGACGAGGCGCCCGCCGCCGATCTGCACAGCCGGGTCGTGGCCGGTATCGCCCGCATCCGCAGCCCGCTTCTGACCGTCGCCGCCGACGTAGCCGGCCCGGCACGTGGAATCTGGTCTGGCGCGGCCTGCGCCCAGCCGATGGCGCTGGAGATCGTCTGCGGCAAGGACCGGCTGGTCACCGGCTGCGGCTGGACGCCCCGCGCCGGCGACCGTCAGGGGCTGCGGTTGCCGCCTGGCCATTCGACCCTGACGCTCGGCGAGGGCTCGACCGGCGAACCGCTCGGCGGCTGGAAGGCCGAACTGATGGGCCACCGCCTGATCGGCCGGCCCCTGCATGTCGATGTCCAGCAGCGGGACGGCGAGGGCGCGGTCTGGCTGGAGGTCGAACACGACGGCTGGGTCCATGACTATGGCCTGCTGCACCAGCGCCGCCTGTACCTGGACCAGCGGCTCGACGAGCTGCGGGCCGAGGAACGGCTTCATCCCGCGCCGGGGCACAAGGACGTCATCCGCGCCATCGCCGCGCCCTATGCCGTCCGGTTCCAGCTGGAGCCGGGCGTCCAGGCCTCGCTCGCCCGGGACCGCCGCTCCATCCTGCTGCGCGGCCATTCGGGCCGGGGCTGGTGGTTCCGCACGGACGGTCCGGACGTGGCCATCGAGCCCTCGGTCCATATCGACGAAGGCCTGACCCGGCGTTCGCTGCAGATCGTGGTGCGCGGTTCGGCCCGCACCGATTCCGAGACCAAGATCCGCTGGAAACTGAGCCCCGCCGGATCCGGCGCCGACCCCACTTGAGACCCGGCCTGCCCGCGACCATCTGAGGCCTGCCGCGTTACGCCTTTCCGATACAGGATCGATTGATGAGCTTCGCCGACCCGACCACCCTGCCCCCCGATCTGATCAAGGACGGCTCCGACGCCGGCTTCATGACCGATGTCATCGAGGCCTCGAAGTCGCAGCCTGTACTGGTCGATTTCTGGGCGACCTGGTGCGGGCCGTGCCGGACGCTGACGCCCATGATCGAAAAGGCCGTCCGGGCCGCCGGCGGGGCGGTCAAACTGGTCAAGATCGACGTCGACAAGAACCCGGCCTATGCGGGCCAGCTGAGGGTCCAGTCGATTCCGACCGTCTACGCCTTCGTCAATGGTCAGCCTGTCGACGGATTCCAGGGCGCGGTGCCGGACAGCCAGCTCAAGGCCTTCATCGACAAGCTGACGGGCGGGACCAGCGCCAATTCCGATATCGAACAGCTGATGTCGCTGGGCGAGGAATCGCTCGCGCTCAACGATCTGGGCGGCGCGGCCCAGGCCTTCGCCCAGGTGCTGACGCTCGAGCCGGCCCACGAACGGGCCATCGCCGGCATGGCGCGGGTCTATCTGGCAGACGGCGATGTCGATCAGGCCCGCCAGACCATCGCCATGGCCCCGCAGGATTCGAGGGACGCCACGGTCCAGTCGGTCCGGGCCCAGCTGGCGCTGTTGTCGGCGGCCCCAACGGCCGCGGACGATGAGTTGAGAGCCCGTGTCGCCGCCAATCCGGCCGACCATCAGGCCCGCTTTGACCTGTCGCTGGCCCAGGCCGCGTCCGGCGACCTGAAAGGGGCGGTCGACAGTTTGCTGACGATCGTCGCCGCCGACCGCGAATGGAACGACCAGGCCGCGCGGAAACAGTTGCTGGTGGTGTTCGAAGCCGCCGGCGCCGGGTCGGATGTGGCGCGGGACGGGCGTCGCCGCCTGTCCTCCATCCTGTTCGCATAGGAGACGGGCGTGGCGCAGGGGTATGTGAAGGCCGCCGATCTGCCGCAGGTAATCCCGGTCTTTCCCCTGCCCGGCGCCATCCTGCTGCCGCGCGGCCAGCTGCCGCTCAATATCTTCGAGCCGCGCTATCTGAACATGATCGACGACGCCATGGCCGGGGACCGGATCATCGGCATGATCCAGCCGCAGGGCGGGCCACAGCGCCTTCCGGGCCTGTCGCCGGTCGGCTGTGCGGGGCGGATCACCAGTTTCGCCGAGACCTCGGACGGCCGCTATCTGATCACCCTGACCGGCTGCGCCCGGTTCCGGCTGGGCAATGAAATCCAGACCCAGACGCCCTATCGCCAGATCCGCGCCGATTTCGCGCCGTTCGAGGCTGATCTGAGCGCGCCCCCGGTCGACGATGTCGGCCTGGACCGCGACGGCCTGCTGGACGCCCTGCGCGCCTATCTGGAGACCCGCGGCCTCGATATCGACTGGGACACGGCCGAGACGGCGCCGCCGGAGGCCCTGATCAACAGCCTGTCCATGGCCCTGCCGTTCGATCCGCCCGAGAAACAGGCCCTGTTGGAAGCCGCCAGCCTGACCGACCGCTCAACGGTCCTGACCGCCTTGCTGACGATCGATGCGGCCGGCGACGGGGACGGCGAGACCCCCTCCATTCAATAGGTGCGACCATGAGCGACGCCTTCCACACCCCGCCGTCCGTTGATCCCCGCCTGCTTGAGGTGCTGGTGTGCCCCGTCACGCGCGGCAAGCTGACCTATGACCGCGAGCGGCAGGAGCTGGTGTCGAAGGGCGCCAAACTGGCCTTTCCGATCCGCGACGGCGTGCCGATCATGCTGCCCGAAGAGGCGCGGGCGCTGGACTAGACCGCTTCGCCTCTCAACAACCGCGGCAGATCCCCCGTTGCGCCGCCGGCCTCATGCATGAAGGCGCGGCGCAGGGGGGCGATGCGGTTGACGGCGGCGATACCGACGGTGCGGGCCAGCCGCACCGGCGCGATGTCGTTGGAGAACAGCCGCACGAAGCCGTCGAAGCCGGCGGCCAGGGCCGCATTGTCGAACCGGCGCCAGCGGGCGTAGCGGTCCAGCACCGTCTCCGAGCCGATGTCCTCGCCCAGGCGCAAGGCCTCGACCAGCACCTCGGCGAGGGCGGCGGCGTCCTTCAGCCCCATGTTGAGGCCCTGTCCCGCGACCGGGTGCACGGCATGGGCCGCGTCGCCGATCAGCGCCGTGCGCGGGGCAGTCAGTTGTTCGGCCAGCTGCAGGGACAGCGGATAGACAAAGCGTGGTCCCACCACCGTGACGTCCTCGAGGAAGTCGCCGAACCGCCGCATCAGATGGGACTGGAAGGCCTCGTCAGACGCCGCCCGCAGGGCATCGCCCCGCCGCGTCGATTCCGTCCAGACGAGACTGGCGCGGCGCTCGGTCAGCGGCAGGATGGCGAAGGGACCGGACGGCAGGAAATACTCGTGGGCGACATTGCCGTGGTCCCGGCCGAGGGACACGGTCGCCACCACCCCGCTCTGCTCATAGCCCCAGCCGACCGTTCCGATCCCGGCGGCCTTGCGGACAGGCGAGGTCCGGCCCTCGGCCCCGACGACCAGGGGCGCCTCAATCGCGGAACCATCAGCCAGGGTCACGCGTGACATCGCCGCCACGGCCTCGACCCCGACCACCGACGCCGGCGCCCGCACCTCGATGCCCGCCGTCGTCACCGCCTCCGAGAGCGCGACGCGGATACGCCGGTTCTCGACCATATAGCCAAGCGGCTCGCCGTCGGTGCGGTCGCCGATCTCCTCGGCGTCGAACCGCAGGAAGGCGGAGGACTGCGGCCGCGACGCCGCGCCGGGCCGGCGTCCGTCGGTGACCAGAATCCGGTCCATGCGGCAGGCGTGGGGCCGCAGGGCCGCGCCGACGCCCAAGGCGTCCAGCATGCGGAAGGTCGAGAAGGCGATGGCCGTCGACCGCCCGTCGAAGGTCGGCGCCAGCTGGGCGTCGAACGGCTGGGGATCGACCAGAACCACCTTCAGCCCGCCCTGCGCCGCCGCCAGCGCGAAGGTCGCCCCGGCCATGCCGGCGCCGGCGATGATGACGTCATAACGGGCGGTCTGGCTCATGGGGCGGTTGTCGCGCTTCGCCGCCCGCCCGTCCAGCGCCGGAAGGTCGCGGATCGGGCCGGCTGGTAAACAGCCCCTTAACCCTCCTCGCGCGACAACAGCGGACTGTCTCGCCCGTTCGGAGTTCGTCGCCGCATGTCCGCCGCCCTCGCCATCGGCCAGCGCGCCTGGGTCAGCGCCCGCATTCTGTGGGGCGCGCCGATCACGGTGAAATTCCGCGGCGTGCTTCAGGCCCTGCTCGCGGCCCTGCTGCTGGTAGCGCTGATCTCGTGGAATCCGGCCGATCCCAGCCTCAATGCCGCCTCCGGCGCTGCTCCGACGAACTGGCTGGGCCTGAACGGGGCCCTGTTCGCCGATCTGTTCATGCAGTCGCTGGGGCTGGGCGCCTGGCCCGCCGCCATCTTGCTGATCGCCTTCGGACTGGCGGCCGCCATCGGCGACGCGATCCAGCAGCGGCTGAAGCCCACGCCGATGAAGGCCTTGTCGGCCACGGGCGGCGTCCTGGCCCTGTCGGCGGCGCTGTCGGCCCTCGCCGCGCCGGCCGCCTGGCCGCTGGCCGCCGGACTCGGAGGCCTGTGGGGCGATGCCATTGTGGGTCTGATCCGCTGGATGTGCGACGGCCTGCGCCTGCCCGGCGCGCCCGTCATCGCCGGCCTGCTGTTCCTGCCGCTGGCCCTGTGGGGGATCGGCTATGCTGTCGGTCTGAGGTTCGCCGATATCGGAGACGGCCTCGCCTGGGCGCGCGGCATCCGCCATCCACAGCCACCGCAGGCCAAAACCCGCCGGGCCGCCGCCAAGGCCCCGCCCCGCGCGCGGCCAGTACTGGAGCTCGACGACGGCCCGGACGTGCTTGAGCCATCGCCGCCATGGGAGGCCCCTGCGCCCGTTCGGGGCGCGCCCGAGCCGAAGGTCGCCGCCGCCAAGGCGCCGAAGCCGCGCCGCGAGGCCGACGACAGCCAGGCCGCCTTCGACTTCGTCCGGCCCTCGACCGGATTCGACCTGCCCCCGCTGTCGATGTTGACCAAGCCCGCCAAGCGCGTCGCCTCGGTCGATGAGGACGCCCTGAAGCAGAACGCCAAGATGCTGGAAGGCGTGCTGCAGGAGTTCGGCGTGCGCGGCGTCATCGACCAGATCCGCCCCGGCCCGGTCGTCACCCTGTACGAACTGGTGCCCGCCCCCGGCGTGAAGCACGGCCGTGTCGTGGCCCTGTCAGACGATATCGCCCGCTCGATGTCCGCCCGCGCCTGCCGCATCTCGGTCGTGCCCGGCCGTAACGCCATCGGCATCGAACTGCCCAATGCGAAGCGCGAGACCGTCTATCTGCGCGACCTGCTGGCATCGACCGAATACGACAAGCCCGCCCACCTGCTGCCCCTCGCGCTCGGGGAAACCATCGGCGGCGAACCCTATGTCGCCGATCTGGCGCGCATGCCCCACCTGCTGATCGCCGGCACCACGGGCTCGGGCAAGTCGGTCGGCGTCAACGCCATGATCCTGTCGATCCTCTACCGGCACAGCCCGGCCGAGTGCCGCTTCATCATGATTGACCCCAAGATGCTGGAGCTGTCGGTCTATGACGGCATCCCGCACCTGCTGGCGCCCGTCGTCACCGATCCGAAGAAGGCCGTCGTCGCGCTGAAATGGACCGTGCGCGAGATGGAGGACCGCTATCGCCGCATGTCCAAGCTCGGCGTGCGCAACATCGCCTCCTACAACGAGCGCGCCCGCGAGGCCGTCGCCAAGGGCGAGCATTTCGAACGCACCGTCCAGACCGGCTTCGACGAACAGGGCCGTCCGGTCTACGAATCCGAGAAGATCCGCCCCGAGCCCCTGCCCTTCCTCGTCGTCGTCATGGACGAGATGGCCGACCTGATGCTGGTCGCAGGCAAGGATGTGGAGGGCGCGGTGCAGCGGCTGGCCCAGATGGCCCGCGCCGCCGGCATCCACCTGATCATGGCCACCCAGCGCCCGTCGGTCGATGTCATCACCGGCACCATCAAGGCGAATTTCCCGACCCGGATCAGCTTCCAGGTCACCTCCAAGATCGACAGCCGCACCATCCTCGGCGAACAGGGCGGCGAGCAGCTGCTGGGTCAGGGCGACATGCTCTACATGGCCGGCGGCGGGCGCATCACCCGCCTGCACGGCCCGTTCGTGACCGATCAGGAGGTCGACGAGGTCTGCAAACACCTGCGCAGCCAGGGCGAGCCCGACTATCTCGACCTGATTACCGACGATCCGGACGGCGACGGCGACGCGGCCGGGTTCGACGATGAGGGCGGCGGCTCGGGCGACGACCTCTATGACCGCGCCGTGGCCGTGGTCACCCGCGACCGGAAGGCCTCGACCAGCTACATCCAGCGCCGCCTGCAGATCGGCTACAACCGCGCCGCCTCCCTGATCGAGCGGATGGAGCAGGAGGGCGTTGTCAGTCCTGCCAATCATGCGGGCAAGCGCGATATTCTGGCGGGCCCGCCGCCATTGTAGGTGGCCGCGGTCACAAGGCTCCGCCTTGTCGACCCGACGCGACCTGGCGCTTCGCGCATGCCTCGCCCTCAAGCAGCGAGCCGCCGCGCGCCGAGCGACAGGGCAAAAACGTCGTCCGCAGGAACTGCGGACGATGAACGAGGCTTCATCGGACGGTCGGAATATGGTCAGGCTCGCGTCATGCCCGCGCCTTTCCCGACCGGTATGACGGCATGATCAACAACCATCCCGAACGGGAGAAGACCCTATGACTGTCTCACGCCGCGCCTTTGCACTCGGAACCGCCGCCATTGCGGCCGTCGCAGCCATGCCCGCCAGCGCCCAGAGCGCCCTGTCGGCCGAGGATCGCGCCGTCCTCGCCCAGGCCCAAGCCTATCTGCAGGGGCTGACCTCGGCCCAGGGCAATTTCGTCGAGACCACGGGCGCCCAGCGCCGGGAGGGCCGTTTCTGGCTGCAGCGCCCCGGCAAGATGCGGTTCGAATACACCAACCCGTCCGGTCTGCTGGTCGTGTCGGACGGCTCGAACGTCAAACGCTACGACCCGCGCCTGAACGTCTTCCGTCAGGTGCCCCTGGGGTCGACGCCGCTGTCGACCTTCCTGGCCCGCAACGTTCGCTTCGATCAAGGCGTCCGTATCGACCGCGTGACCCGGATGGCGTCCGGCGCCTTCGCCATCATCGCGCGCGATGCACGCCGCCCGGATGAGGGCTCGGTCATCCTGTCCTTCGCGGGCAACCCGATCCGGCTGCATGAATGGACCATCCGCGACGCCCAGGGCGGCAGCACCCGGACCCAGCTGACCTCGTTGACGCCGGCTTCCAACCTGGCCGCCAGCCTGTTCCAGCTGCGCGATCCGACCCGTCGTCCGGGCCGGAACTGATTTCGCCTGAGGGGCGAACCGTAGTTTGACATTTTTCGCCAACCGTGGCACTTTCATCACAGGTCGGCGGGAGCTGATCAGACCCGCTACGGATTTCATCCCCTTCCCGGCGGCGAGAGAGACGAACCTTCCAGCGCCCGGTCCCCCCGACCGGGCGCTTTTTTGTCGGGCAACGAAGTCGCCCCGCGGGCGCTAACGCTCGCCGCGCGGCGGCTCGCTGCTTGAGCGCAAACCCCGCGCTTGCGCCTGGAGCGCGTCGGGTCGAGAAGGCGGAGCCTTCTGACCGCGCCCCCGGAAAAAATGCTTCGTATCGCCACCTGGAACATCAACTCAGTCCGCCTGCGCATCGACCAGGTCGCGCGCTTCGTCGCCGAGAGCGGAACCGACGTACTGTGCCTGCAGGAGATCAAATGCCTGGAGGACCAGTTCCCCCGCGCCGCTTTTGAAGCCATGGGCATGCCGTATCTGAAAATCGGCGGTCAGAAGGGCTGGCACGGGGTGGCCATCGCCAGCCGCAAGCCGATCGCGGAAGCGCCGGTGCTTGATGTCTGTCGCGAACGCCACGCCCGCTGCGTCGGCGTGATGGTCGAGGGCGTCGAGGTGCAGAATTTCTACATTCCCGCAGGCGGCGACGTCGCCGACCGGGCCCTGAACCCGAAATTCGATCACAAGATGGATTTCTACGAGCGGATGACCGCCGAAATGGCCGGACGCGACAAACAGAGGCCGCTGGTGCTGGCCGGCGACTTCAACATCGCACCGGGCGAGAACGACGTCTGGAACCACCGCTATATGTCGAAGATCGTCAGCCACACCCCGCTGGAGGTCGAGACCCTGCGTCGGTTGCAGGCGGCGGGCGGGTTCGCGGACGTGGTCCGCGACCAGATCCCCGAGCCGCAGAAGCTGGCCAGCTGGTGGAGCTATCGCGCCGCCGACTTCCGCAAGTCGAACCGGGGCCTGCGCCTCGACCACCTGTGGACCTCGCCCGGCCTGACGCCGGCGGTGACGCCCGGCAGCGCCCGCATCCACGACACAGTCCGCGAATGGACCCAGCCCAGCGACCACGCGCCGGTGACGATGGATCTCGCCGTCTAGAAGGGGAAGAAGATCGGGATGGCGATCATCGCGGCCACCCAGGTCACGAGGTTCAGCGGCAGGCCGACGCGGACGAAGTCCATGTAGCTGTAGTTGCCCATCTGATAGACCAGCACATTGGTCTGATAGCCGAACGGCGTGGCGAAAGCGGCCGAAGCGGCCATCATCACCCCGACCAGGAACGGCCGCGGGTCGACCCCGAAACTCTCCGCAAGGGCCACGGCGATCGGCGTGATCAGCACCGCGACCGTGGCGTTGGACAACAGCTCGGTGGCGAACAGGGTCACCCCGTAGAGGATGATCAGGCCGCCCAGCGGACCGAACGGCCGCAAAACCTCGATCAGGACGCCGGCCCCGGCCGCGGCCAGGCCGGTGACCTCAATGGCGATCCCGACCACCACCATGCCGGCGATCAGCAACAGGATTTCCGGTCTCAGCCCCGCATAGGCCTCTTCGGGCGTGATCACCTTCAGCAGGATCAGGGCGACAGCTCCGGCGAAGGCCGAGGCGGCGATCGGGGCCCAACCGAGGCCCGCGGCCGCCACGACCATGACGAAGACGCCGAGCGCGATGAGCGAGCGCCTCATGTCGAACGGCCGGTCGGCCGCGCCGAACAGGGCCACGTCCCCGAGGTGGGCGTCGCCCGAGCCGTCCTCATGGGTGCGGGCCTCGCCCAGTTTCGGCAGGTTGAAGGGCAGGATCCGCCGCCGCCGCCCGGCGGCTTCGGCCGCAGCCTTGCGCCGTGACTCCTCCATCTCGGCGATCCGGGCCTGCTCGGCCTCATCGGCCTGCACGCTGCGCCCGAGCTGCCGGGCCCCCACGAAATACAGCCACAGCCCCCCGGCCAGGGCGATACACAGGCCGACGGGCGTGATCTCGAACAGGCTGAAGACCGGCTGTCCGCTGTTGCGGGCCATGTCGTTGACCAGAAGGTTGGTCGAGGTGCCGATCAGGGTCAGCAGGCCGCCGAGCACCGAAATATGGCTGAGCGGCATGAGGAAGCGTTTGGGCGACAACTTCAGCGACTGGGCCACGTCCCGGATAACCGGGGCAGCCAGAACCACGACCGGCGTATTGTTCAGAAAGCCTCCGAGAACCCCGCACATGCCGAGCACGGCCCAGATGCCGATTGCGCCCACTCGCGCCGCCAGCTGCGTCGCCTTGCGGATCATAAGGCCCAGCAGGCCCGACAGTTCGATGGCGTAGGCGATGACGAACAGCCCTGCGAGGGCGATGACGGCGGGACTCGCAAAGGCGCCCTGGACCTCGACCGGCCGTACCACGCCGAGGAGCAGCAGGGCCGCGGCGCCCGACAACGCCACAACGTCGGCGCGAACCCGTCCGTGGATCAGAACCCCGACCACAACGACGAGCACAAGCAGAGCGGCAATCTGATCGAAACTCATGGGCTCTGAAGACCCGCCGCCGTCCGCCGCGTCAATGGTGATGACGTGAACGCTACAGAGGCTGGTTGTATGCTAGGGTCCGCGCATGTCCGGACTTTTCCGCAACGTCCCCCGCCCTGTCGCCGTTCTGACAACCGTCGCCGCCGCCCTGCTCCTGGCCCAGTGCGATCGAAACAGGCCCGAACCGATAGACGCGGAACCCGTCACCGCTGATCCGGCGCCGGCGCCGACCGTCGCTGCACTGACAACCCTGAACCGCGCCGACCTGCTTGCCGCGACCTCGCGGGCCGCCTCCGCCTACGCCGCCGGCGAACAGATGGAGGGCGCCGACGCCCTCGTCGGACGCCAGTTTTCCATCCGGATTCCGTTCGGTTGCAACGGTCCCCAGCCCACACAGGCCGAGGCCGCGGGCGACGGTCTGGCGCGCTGGTCCTGGGGCCCGGAGAACCAGACCATCCAGCTGAGCCTGACCCCCGGCGACTGGCTGAACACCGCCCTGATCGCCGGCGCCAGCGAGTCGGACTGGGAAGCGGTCGAGGGCTTCTGGGTCCCGCGCCCTTGGTTGACCGCCGGCGACTGCTCCACCGTGCGCGCCGATCCACTGCAAAGCGGGGCCGGCGCGCCCTCCCCCCAGACCGTGGGCCTGGCCGCCGTATTCGGCGCGGACGACTCCCGCGTCGGCCGCCGCAACGGTCGCGCCTATGCCTTCACCATCCGTCCGACGGGGGATACGCCGCTGGCGGCGCCGACGAGAGGCTATCGCGTCGTGCTGGAGGGCCGGCTGGCCGGGTTCCCGGATGGGCGTGCGATCCGCTGCAGGGCGTCGAATCCGGACCAGCGCCCGGTCTGCATCGCCGCCATGCGACTGGACCGCGTCGGCTTCACCAATGCGGACGGCAGCGTACTGCTCAGCGAGTGGCGGCCGGGCTAGGCCGATCAGGATCTAGGGCTGGAGCCGGTAGCCGCCGGCGTCCGTCAGCAACAGCCGCGCCTGACCGGGCTCGGGCTCGATCTTCTGACGCAGGCGGTAGATGTGGGTTTCCAGCGTATGGGTGGTGACTCCGGCGTTGTAGCCCCAGACCTCGGTCAGCAACTCCTCGCGCGACACGGCCTTGGCCCCGGCGCGGTACAGGTATTTGAGGATGTTGGTTTCCTTCTCCGTCAACCGCACCTTCCGGGCCTTGTCGTCGATCAGGACCTTGGCGGCGGGACGGAACTCATAGGGGCCGATGCGGAAGACGGCGTCCTCGGACTGTTCGTGGCTGCGCAGATGGGCGCGGATGCGGGCCAGCAGGACGGCGAAGCGGAAGGGTTTGGTGACGTAGTCGTTCGCCCCCGACTCCAGCCCCAGCACAGTGTCGGAATCGGATGACTGGCCGGTCAGCATGATGATCGGGGTCGAGACCCCGTCCTTGCGCAGCAGGCGGCACGCCTCGCGGCCGTCCATGTCGGGCAGGTCGACATCCAGCAGGATCAGGTCGGCGCGAACCTCGCGGCCCATGCGCACGCCCTCGGCCGCCGTCGAGGCCTGGACCGGGCGGAAGGCCTCGTGCAACGCCAGCTGCTCGGCGAGGGCCTCGCGCAGGTCGTCGTCGTCGTCGATGATCAGTATGGTCTTGGGCGTGGGCATGGATACCAGAATGGCGAGCGTCGCCCGATCCGCCAAGGGTTGGACGGCAAGCGGAGCGGTTTTCAGTCCATAGAGGGCGTTTCGGGGCCTTTTCGTTCCCCGAACAGCGACGAACCGACGCGCACATGGGTCGCGCCGAAGCGGATCGCGGTCTCATAGTCGCCGCTCATCCCCATGGAGAGGGTCGCCAGCCCGTGCCGGCGCGCGATCTTTCGCAGCAGGGCAAAATGCGGTCCCGGCGCTTCGTCCGCGGGCGGAATGCACATCAGCCCCTCGACGATCAGACCCGCGGCGCGAGCGTAATCGATCAGTTCGCCGGTATCGCCGGGCAGGACGCCGGCCTTCTGGGGCTCGGCGCCGGTGTTGACCTGGATCAGGACGCGGACCGGCTTGCCGGCTCGAACGCCCGCCGCGGCAAGGGCATCCGCCAGTTTCGGCCGGTCCAGGGTCTCGATGACATCGAACAGGGCGACCGCGTCGGCGGCCTTGTTCGACTGCAACGGCCCGATGAGCCGGAGCTCGAGACCCGCGATCCCGTCGCGGCGGTCTTTCCAGCGCGCTTGCGCCTCCTGCACCCGGTTTTCGCCGAAGATGCGCTGGCCCGCCGCGAGCGCCGCCTCGATGGCCTCGTCGGGCTGGGTCTTGGATACGGCGGTCAGAGTCACCGCGCCGGCGGCACGGCCGGAGGCGCGGCTGGCGGCGGTGATGCGGCGCTGAAGGGATTCCAGCCGCGCGGCGACGGTGCTGGACGACGGAACGGGTTCGGGAGAAGAGGAGGTCATGAACCGGACGGACGCCGAAATCCTGTGGGAAGTCGCCAGCGTCCTCGCACGGGACGCCGCCGAAGTCAGCCGCTCACGTGATCGGGTGGGGCGACAGCTGCCGCCGCTGCTGTTTTTCACCGACCCCGACCGGACGCCCCGGCCCTGGGAGACAGCGGCGCGCCTGCCCACAGGCTCGGGCGTGGTGTACCGGCATTTCGGCAGGGCCGATGCGCGCGAGACGGCGCTGAGGCTGCGCGAGGCCACGCGGGCGCGGAACGGCCTGTTGTTGATCGGGATGGATGCGGAACTGGCGGAGGCGACAGAAGCCGACGGGGTCCACCTGCCGGAACGGGCGCGGGATCAGGCGGCGGGGCTGGCCGCTATCCGGCCGGACTGGCTTGTCACCGGCGCAGCCCATGCCCCGATCCCAGGAGCGATCCCGGGACTGGACGCCCTGATCGCGTCGCCGGTGTTTCCGGCAGGCGGCGCCTCCGCGGACCGACCGGCGCTGGGGCTGTCAGGCTTCACCGCATGGGTCGGGGCCGCGCCCTGCCCGGTATATGCCCTCGGGGGACTCCACAGCGGCAATGTGCAGAGCCTGATCGGCTCGGGCGCGTGCGGGATTGCAGGGGTTTCGGCGATCCGGTCGGCCTTTGGGCCGGACTAGAAGCGGAAGATCGATTCCAGACGGAAGCGCGGGGCGGCGCGACGGTCGGTCTGGGGTGCGCGCGCCGGATCGCTCTCAGGCTCGGCCAGGCCAGCGGCGGCGCCAACGCGCAGGCGCGGGTTGACGCGGTAGTAGGCGCCGGCCTCGACGTCGCCGAGGTTGCTCTCACGGCCGACAGGCTGGCTGAGGTTCAGATCGAGGCCCCAGCGGCCGCGCTCGGTGAAACGCAAACGGGACGATCCGGGCTGGGCAGCGGCCGCCCGGGCGGCCTGGGCTTCGTTCAGGGAGACGGCGGGAGCGCGCGTGCGAGCCTGGGCCGTCTGGGCCGAGGCGACGTCGGCCATCACCAGGAGCGTAACGCCCCCGGCCAGCCCGGCGATCAGAGCGCCCGTTTTGCGCTTCGTGCGGCGCATTTCCTGCCCTTCAACTCACGGCACCAGGCCGCGATATCCAACACTAAGACACCGCTGGCCAATGCGGTCAACGAAACGGAGCCGCTACAACCCGGTTCCCTGCGACTCTGGAAGACTCCTGTGGCGCGAGCGTCACGCGAATCCTTCGCCAGAGACCCGACATGGCCGCCCCGGGCTCGCCAGCGCGCGTTCGAATGCGTCTTCGCCTTGTCATGGCCCCTTTTCGCCGTGTTATAGAGTGACGCTTCGGTTCGGGCCGCGTTCGGTTAGAGCCAGCGCGTGCCTTGGAACCGTTCCGCTGCACGTCATGATCTTATGGAGAAGTCTCGATGGTGCTGGTTCGCGGCGCGACGGTCGCCCTGATCACCTCGTGCGTGCTGCTGGGCAGCTGTTCCGCCAACCGCCCGTTCGGTCCGACTGTGGGCGAAGTGTTCAGCGGCATGGGCAGCGCCCAGGCCGCGGCGAACGCCCAGACGGGCATCGGGGTCAACGCCTTCCTGTGGCGCGCCACCCTTGACACCTTGAGCTTCATGCCGCTGGCCAATGCCGACCCCTGGGGCGGCGTCATCAACTACGGCTGGTACATTGACCCGCAGACGCCGAACGAGCGCTTCAAGGCGACCGTGTTCATCCTTGACCGCCGCCTGCGTGCTGACGCCCTGAACGTCAGCATCACCAAACAGGTTCTGCGCCCCGGCTGCACGCCCAATCCCGCCGATGCCGACGCGGAAGTCGACACCGCCGGCTGCTGGACCGGCGCCCGGGTCGCGGCCCAGACCGAGACCGATCTGGAAAACGCCATCCTGACCAAGGCGCGCCAGCTCAACCTTTCCAACGCCGGCTGATCGCCCTCCCCACCGCCTAGCCTCCGTCGGGCCTGTTCCTGAAGGAGCAGCCTGAAAGACTCCTGTGGCCAAGACCCCGGTTCGCTACGAACCCAAGACCGCCGAACCCCGCCAGCAGGCCCGCTGGGCGGCCGCCGACGCCTTCCGCATGCCGACCGAGGGCACGGGCCGGCCGAAATACTATGTGCTGGAGATGTTCCCCTATCCGTCAGGGGCCATCCACATGGGCCATGCCCGCAACTACGTCATGGGCGACGTAGTGGCGCGGTCGAAGCGGGCGCAGGGTTTTGACGTCCTGCATCCCATGGGCTGGGACGCCTTCGGACTTCCGGCCGAGAACGCGGCGATCGAGCGCGGCATCCACCCCGGCGACTGGACCTGGTCCAACATCGCCGCCATGCGCGACCAGTTGAAGCTGCTGGGCCTGTCGCTGGACTGGTCGCGCGAATTCGCCACCTGCGACCCGGCCTACTACGGCAAGCAGCAGGCCTGGTTCCTGGAACTGCTCAAGCGCGGTCTGGTCTATCGCAAGGATTCGGTCGTCAACTGGGATCCGGTGGACAACACGGTTCTCGCCAATGAGCAGGTGGTCGACGGGCGCGGCTGGCGCTCCGGCGCCGTGGTCGAGAAGCGCAAGCTGAACCAGTGGTTCCTGCGTATCACCGACTATGCCGACGACCTGATCGAGGGGCTGAAGGAGCTGGAGGGCCGCTGGCCCGACAAGGTCCGGCTGATGCAGGAGAACTGGATCGGAAAGAGCCGCGGAGCGACCCTGTGGTGGGATATCACCGAAGCCCCGCCCTTCCTGCCGACATCAGCGCCGGGCGAGCCGAACCACGCCCGCGACCCCATTGAGATCTACACGACCCGACCCGACACCCTGTTCGGGGCCAGCTTCCTGGCGCTGGCGCCGGACCATCCACTGACGAAGGCGATCGCCGCCCATCGGCCCGACGTGGCGGCCTTCGTGGCGGCCTGCGCCCAGTCGGGAACCAGCGAAGCCGATATCGAAAAGGCGGAGAAACAGGGTGTCGATCTCGGCGTCCGCGTCCGCCACCCGTTCGATCCCGAGCGGACCGTACCGGTATGGGCGGCCAATTTCGTTCTTTCGACCTATGGGTCCGGAGCCATCTTCGGCTGCCCCGCCCACGATCAGCGCGACCTCGATTTCGCTCGCAAATACGACCTGCCTGTCGTCCCGGTCGTGAGACCGGATGATGCCGTTGCCGATTTCGGCGTTGAAACAGAAGCTTATGTCGGCCCCGGTCGGCTGTTCAACTCCGACTTCATGGACGGGATGGAGGTGGAGGCCGCCAAGGCCGCCGCCATCGCCAGGCTCGAGGCGGCTGGTCAGGGCGAAGGCGCGACCCTCTACCGCCTGCGCGACTGGGGCGTCAGCCGCCAGCGGTACTGGGGATGTCCCATCCCCGTGATCCACTGCGAAAAGTGTGGTCCCGTCGGCGTTCCGGCCGATCAGCTGCCGGTCGAGCTGCCGAAGGACGTGACCTTCGACACGCCGGGCAATCCGCTGGATCGCCATCCGACCTGGAAGCACGTGGCCTGCCCCTCGTGCGGCGGCGAGGCGGTGCGCGAGACGGACACCCTCGACACCTTCGTCGACTCCAGCTGGTATTTCGCCCGGTTCACCGATCCGACCGCGGCCGACCCGATCTCCCGCGCTGCCGCCGACAAATGGCTGCCGGTCGATCAGTATATCGGCGGGGTCGAGCATGCGGTCCTGCACCTGCTCTATGCCCGATTCATCAGCCGGGCCCTCTCGGATGCCGGCCTGATGTCGGTGAAGGAGCCGTTCGCCGGCCTGTTCACCCAGGGGATGGTGGTCCACGAGACCTACCGGCGCGCCGACGGCGGCTGGGTCGAGCCCACCGACGTTGACCTGACCAATGACGCCGGAAAACGCTCGGCCCGCCAACTCTCCACCGGCGAGGCCCTGGTCATCGGCGACATCGAGAAGATGTCCAAGTCGAAGAAGAACGTCGTCGCCCCGCAGGAAATCGTCGACACCTATGGTGTCGACGCCGGCCGGCTGTTCGTCCTCAGCGACAGTCCGCCCGAGCGCGACGTGCAATGGACGCCCGGCGGCGTCGAAGGCGCCGCCCGCTTCGTCCAGCGCGTCTGGACCGAGGTCGACGGCTTCGATCCCGACGCTCCCGCCCATGAGTCCGACGCCGCATTGATCCGCGAGACCCACAAGGCCATCAAGGCCGTCTCCGAAGGCGTCAGCGGCTTCCGCTTCAACTCGGCCATCGCCAAGCTCTACGCCTTCGTGGCCGTCGTGCGTGACCACGGAACGGCGGGCGGGGCGGCGCGGCGTCAGGCCTTGTCAGCCCTCGTGCGACTTGTCGCCCCCTTCACCCCCCACCTGGCCGAGGAATGCTGGACGCGGCTCGGTGAAGAGGGGATGGTGCTGGATGCGCCCTGGCCGGAATTCGACCCGGCCCTGGCGGCCGACGACGAGGTGACCCTGCCCATCCAGGTCAACGGCAAGCGCCGCGGCGAGATCCGCGTCGCCCGGGGTCTGGAGCCGGCCGAGGTCGAGGCCATCGTCATGGCCGACGCCGATGTCCAGGCGCGGCTGGAGGGTCAGACGGTGAGGAAGATCGTGGTGGTCAAGGATCGCATCGTCAATCTGGTGGTCGGCTGATGCGGGCGCTCGCCGCAGCCATTGTCGCGCTTGTGGGACTGGCAGGCTGCGGCTTCACGCCCCTGTACGGAGAGACCGCCGTCGGCTCGTCCCTGTCGCGCATCGCCGTGACCACCCAGGACGACCGCCTCGGCTACCGCGTGCGGGAGCAGCTCGAGGACGGGCTGGGCCGCGATGGCGCCCAGGCCCCGCTCTGGCGGCTGGAGACCGTGCTCGAACAGTCGCGGCGGCCTCTGGGCCGGCGCATCGACGACACCGCGACCCGCTATGAACTGACTGTCCGCGGGGCCTGGACCCTGACCCCGACGGGAGGCGGTCCGGCCGTCTCGGGCGTCGAGACCGTCACCACCACCTATGCCGCCGCCGACCAGCCCTTCGCCGCCATCGCCGCCCAGCAGGACGGCGAGGAACGCGCCGCGGCCGAACTGGCCCGCCTGATCCGTCTCGACCTGATGCGGGCCCTGTCGGCCCAGCCATGATTCACGCCTCATGATTTTGGCGAAACGCCCCGAAGTCGATCGCTTCCTCAAGTCGCCGGACCGGGGGGTCCGCGCCGCCGTCATCCACGGCAAGGACCGGTCAGGCGTCGGCGAGCGCGCCGAGATCCTGTGCCGGGCGATCACCCCCGATCTCAACGACCCCTTCAATGTCACCCTGCTGACCGACAGCGACATCGACGGCGACGAAGCCCGGCTGGAGGAGGCCCTGACGGCCCTGTCCATGATCGGCGGCCGGCGTCTGGTGCGGGTCCGGCTGGGGTCGGAGAAGGCCTCGATCGACAAGGCGCTCGCCGCCGCGCTCAAGGTCCATGCCGAGGGCGGCTACAATCCCGACGCCATGCTGGTCATCGAGGCCGGGGCGCTGGGCCGCGACTCCGCCCTTCGAAAGGCCGCCGAGGCCTCGCAGGGGGCCGTCGGTATCGCCTGTTATGAGGATGAAACCGGCGACGTGGCCCGGATGACCCGCGAGGCGCTCGCGGCCGACAAGGTCGGCCTGACCGGCGATGCGCTGGACCGGTTCGTGAGCCGGCTGCCGCGCGAGCGCGGCCTGATGCGGCAGGAGATCGAGCGTCTGGCCCTCTATATCGGCCCGGGCTCCGGCAAGACCATCGATGTCGAGGAGCTGGAGCGGCATCTGGGGGTCGAGGCCGACGCCTCCCTGCAGGATGCCGCGCTCCAGGCCTTCGGTGGCCGACCCGCCCCGGCCCAGTCAGGTCTGAGGCGCGCCCTGGCCGAGGGAGAGTCGCCTGTCATGGCGGTGAGACAGGCCTCCATCCACCTCGGCAAGCTGCGGCGCATCAATGTGCTCCAGGCCAATGGTGCCGGGGCCAAGGAGGCGGCCAAGGCGGCGGGCGTATTCTGGAAACAGGAGGCCGAGATGCTGCGGCAGGCCCGCAGCTGGCGTCTGGAAGATCTCGACCGCGTGCTCGACAGCGTCAACACAGCCGATGTGGCGACGAAGACGACCGGCTCGCCGGACCAGCTGATCGCCGAGCGGTTGCTGCTCGAGATATCGGCCCGCGCGCGGCGGCTCGGGCTCTAGCCCCGTTTCGACGCCTTGCGGAAGGCGGGCTTGGCGAGCGCGGTGCTGCGAGCCTGCTGCGCCTTCTCTTCGGCGCGGGCTGAGCCCTGAAGCCCCGTATATCCAGGCCCGCCCCCGGCCTTCTTGGCGGCGAGGGCGCGCTTCATGGCTTCGGCGGTCGGATTGGAAGGCTTGTCGGTCATGGGGTCAGCCTAGCACGGACCGGCGTCAGCCGCGCATCAATCGACGGCACAGGTCATCGAGCTGTTCCAGCGTGCCGTAGGTGATCGTCAGCTCTCCCTTGCCGCCCCGATCGGCCAGCTGGACCTTGAGGCCGAGCGCGTCGGCCAGATCCTGTTCCAGCGCGGCGACATCAGCCGAGCCTTCGCCGCTCGCGTTGGACGCGCCGGACTTGCGGCTCTTCGGTCCGTCGGCGGCGCGGCGGGCGAGCGCTTCGGCCTGACGGACGTTCAGTCCCTCGGCCACGATCTGATCGGCCAGGGCGACCGGATCGGGCGCCGTGATCAGGGCCCGGGCGTGGCCGGCGCTGAGCTTGCCGCTCCGGACGTGCTGCAGCACCTCTTCGGGGAGTTGCAGCAGGCGCAGGGTGTTGGCCACGTGGCTGCGGCTCTTGCCGACCACGCCGGCGACGGCGTCCTGGGTGCGGCCGAAGCGCTCCATCAGCATGCGATAGGCGTCGGCTTCCTCAAGCGGATTCAGGTCCGTCCGCTGGACGTTCTCGATAATGGCGACCTCGAACACCGCGACGTCGTCCATCTCCTTGATGATGATCGGGGCCTCGGTCAGCCGGGCCAGCTGGGCGGCCCGCCAGCGGCGTTCGCCGGCGATGATCTGCCAGACGCCGTCCTCCTTCGGATGAGAACGGACGAGAATGGGCTGCAGCACGCCCTTGTCGCGGATCGAGGCAGCCAGCTCTTCCAGATCGTCGCGGTCGAAGATCTTGCGCGGCTGGTCGGGATTGGGCTTGAGGCTTTCGATCGGGGCCATGCGCACGCCGACGGGCGCCGGGGCGCCGTCAACGGGCGCGCTCTCGGCCACCTGTTCACCGAGTAGGGCGGAGAGACCCCGACCGAGACCGCGCTGACGTTCGCTCAACTGACTGATTCCGTTCTTTTAATTATGGTCACGCGGCCTGAAGCCGACGGGATTTCTCGCGCGCCACCACTTCGCGGGCGAGACGCAGATAGGCCTGGCTGCCGGCGCATTTCAGATCGTAGATCAGGGCCGGCTTGCCGAACGATGGCGCCTCGGCGACCCGGACGTTCCGGGGAATCACCGCCTCATAGACCTTGTCGCCGAAATGGCTGCGCACATCGGCGGCGACCTGTCCGGACAGGGTGCTGCGCCGATCATACATGGTCAGGACCAGCCCCTGGATCTCCAGGGTCGGATTGAGGCTCTGCCGCACCATCTCGATGGTCTTCATCAGCTGGGTCAGGCCCTCCAGCGCAAAGAACTCGCACTGCAGCGGCACCAGAACGGCGTCGGCGGCGGCCATGGCGTTCAGCGTCAACAGGTTGAGCGAGGGTGGGCAGTCGATCAGGACATAGTCATACCGGGTCTGACCCTCGGCTCCCTGCGCCCGCAGAGCGTCCCGGAGACGGTAGGAGCGGCGGTCCGCCTGGCTGAGCTCTATCTCGACGCCGGACATGTCGGCGTCGGCGGGCACGATATCGAGCCCCGGCACCGTCGTCGGCACGGCGGACTCATCGACCGAACGGCCATCAACCATGACGTCATAGATGGTCACCCGGCGTGTTTCACGTGGAACACCGAGACCCGTGGAGGCATTGCCCTGGGGGTCCATGTCCACGATCAGGACCTTCTCGCCGATCGCGGCCAGGGCCGTGCCGAGATTGATCGCCGTGGTGGTCTTGCCCACCCCGCCCTTCTGGTTGGAGACGGCGAGGACGCGGGTCTTACCGGCTTTGAACACGTCGGAGGCTCCGGACGGAAACGATACGGCCGCGCGGATCGCTGCGCGAGACGGAGAGGTCGCTGTCGAACTGCCAGACCTTGCGGGCTTCGATCAACTCAGCCTCGGCCTTTTCCCCCTTGAGAAACAGCCCCTGTGCGCCGCGCTGTAGATAAGGCTGTGCATAGCCGAGCAGCCGGTCCATCGGGGCCAGGGCACGGGCGGTGACGATGTCGACCTTGATCCGCTGTTCTTCGGCCCGGCCGTTGATGACCGTCGCCCGCAGCGACAGGGCCTCGACCACCTCCTGCAGGAAGCGGCAGCGTTTGCCGAGACTGTCGATCAGCCAGACATGGCTGTCGGCGCGGTCCTTCAACAGGATGGCGAGCACCAGACCGGGGAAGCCGGCGCCGGCGCCGAGGTCGGCCCAGGTCGCGGCCTCGGGCGCCAGATCGAGCAGCTGGGCGGAATCGAAGATGTGGCGGTTCCATACGTCCGGGATGGTGTCCGGTCCGACGAGGTTCATCACCGCATTGGCCACGGTCAGTCGCTCGATCAGCGTCGCAAGATCAGCCATCTGCGCCGGGGTGGCGGCGCGCAGGGTTTGAAAGCCGGCGGCGTCGAGCGTGCTCACGCCGGGACCTTCGCCTTCTTCACATGGGACAGAAGCGCCGTCAGCGCGCCCGGAGTCATGCCTTCGATGCGGCCGGCCTGACCGAGGGTCCGCGGCTGGATCAGGGTCAGTTTCTCTCGCACCTCATTCGAGAGGCTGCCGATGGCGGCGTAGTCGAGATCGACCGGCAGGGCGAGCGCCTCCTCGTGCCGCAGGGCCGCGGCGTCTGAAGCCTGGCGGTCCAGATAACCGGCGTAGCCCGCATCGATCTCGACCTGTTCGCGCACCTGCGGCGGCCAGTCGGCGATGGCCGGAAAGGCCGCCGTGAACTGGCGCAGATCCACGCCGGGAAAGGCCAGCAGGTCGCGGATCGAGCGGCGCTGGCCGTCGGCGTTGACGGCGATTCCGAAGGCCGCAGCCTCCTTGGGCGTGAAGGTCTCGCACCGGACGAAGGCCGTGGCCCGCGCCAATTCCGCCGCCTTGGCCTCGAACGCAGACTGGCGAACCGAAGAGACGATTCCGGCCTCGACGGCCAATGGAGTCAATCGTTGATCGGCATTGTCGGCGCGGAGCGTCAACCTGTACTCAGCCCGGCTGGTGAACATCCGGTAGGGCTCGGTCACCCCACGTGTGACCAGGTCGTCGACCATGACGCCGATATAGGCCTGGTCGCGGCCGAGGATGACAGGGTCGGAGCCCGCGGCGGCGCGGGCGGCGTTCAGTCCGGCCAGCAGGCCTTGCGCCCCCGCCTCCTCATAGCCCGTGGTGCCGTTGATCTGCCCGGCCAGATACAGGCCGGGCCGCTTCTTGACCTCAAGCGCCGGGGTAAGCTCGCGCGGGTCCACATAGTCATACTCGATCGCGTAGCCGAAGCGGAACACCTCGACCGCCTCCAGCCCCGGGATGGTGCGCAGGAAGGCCGACTGGGTCGCGTCCGAGACGGAAGTCGAGATGCCGTTCGGATAGACCGTCGGATCGTCGAGCCCCTCGGGCTCGAGGAAGATCTGATGCGAGGTCTTGTCGGCGAACCGGACCACCTTGTCCTCGATCGAGGGGCAGTAGCGCGGGCCGCGGCCGGACAGGTGGCCGCCGTAGACGGCGCTGTCGCCGAGGTTGTCGGCGATGATCCGGTGGGTCTCTTCAGTCGTTTGGGTGACCCCGCAGGCGATCTGGGGCACGTCGATCCGGTCGGTCAGGAAGCTGAAGGGCACGGGCTCTTCGTCGGCCTGCTGCATCTCCAGCCGGTCCCAGGCGATGGTCCGGCCGTCGAGCCTCGCCGGGGTGCCGGTCTTCAGCCGGCCCATCTGCAGGCCGGCGCCATAGAGGTCGACGGCCAGGCCGGTCGAGGGCGCCTCCCCATGACGGCCGGCGGGAATGCGCTGGTCGCCCTTGTGAATGACGCCGTTGAGGAAGGTGCCGGTCGTCAGGACCACCGCCCCGGCGCGCAGTTCGACCCCCTCGCCCGTCACCACACCGCCGACGCGGCCGCCGTCGAGGATCAGGCTCTCGGCCGTGCCCGCCATGAGCGAGAGGTTGGGCGTCTCCGCCAGCTCGGCCTGCATGGCTTCGCGATAGAGGCGGCGGTCGATCTGGCTGCGCGGTCCGCGTACGGCCGCGCCCTTGGAGCGGTTGAGCAGCCGGAACTGGATACCGGCCTTGTCGCCGAGCCGGGCCATCAGCCCGTCCATGGCGTCGATCTCGCGGACCAGATGGCCCTTGCCCAGGCCGCCGATGGCCGGGTTACAGGACATTTCGCCGATGGTTTCGAGCTTCTGCGTCAGCAGCACGGTGCGGGCACCCGCGCGCGCGGACGCCGCAGCGGCCTCACAGCCGGCGTGTCCTCCCCCGATAACGATAACGTCGAAACCTTTCATGGGCGGGCACATAGGGCAAATCCGGCCCTTCCGCCACCTTGGCCGTGCGGATGTTTCACGTGAAACGGCTACTTGCCGATGCAGAAGGTCGAGAAGACTTCACCGAGAATGTCCTCCACCCCGATCGCCCCCGTCACCCGGGCCAGGGCATCTGCCGCCCGGCGGAGGTCGTCGCCGGCCATTTCGGGTGCGACCTCCAGCGCGGCACGCCCCGCTTCGGCCGCGCAGAGCGCTTCGGCCAGGCGACGGCGATGTCTCTCCCGCGTGACTGCCGGAAAATCGGCGCCGGAGAGGTCCTGCGCCAGTCGAGCGGCGATCCAGTCGTGGAGTTCGGACAACCCCTGCCCGGTCGCGGTGCTGACCGACAATGTCTCGAACCCCTCGACGGCTCGACCGGCTCCAAGATCGGCCTTGGTCAGAACCAGCAGGTCGCTTGGGCGGGCAAACCCGGCGGCGTCCCCTTCTGCGTCGCCTGGGCCACGGATCCACAGACGCAGGTCAGCCGCCTCCGCCCGGGCCCGAGCCCGCCGCACGCCCTCGGCCTCAACCGGATCGGCGCTGTCGCGCAGGCCGGCGGTGTCGGACAGGGTCACGGCGAAGCCGCCGATGATCAGGTCGGCGTCGAGCACGTCGCGGGTCGTGCCCGCAATCGGGGTGACGATGGCCGCCTCGCGCGCGACCAGGGCGTTGAACAGAGAGGATTTTCCGGCGTTGGTCTCACCGATCAGGACGATGCGATAACCCTCGCGCACCCGTTCCCCCCGGCGGGCGTCGGCGAGCGCCGCCTTCAGGTCGGCGATCAACCGGTCCAGCACCGGCCCGGCGGACCGGGCGAGGTTGTCGGGCACTTCCTCGTCGGGAAAGTCGATCTCGGCCTCGACCAGAGCGAGGGCGGTCAGCAGGTCGCGGCGGAAGCCGGCGTAGGTCTGGCTCAACGCCCCGTCGAGTTGGCCCAGCGCCTGGCCGGCCTGGGCCGCGGTCTCGGCGTCGATCAGATCGGCCACAGCCTCGGCCTGGGCCAGGTCCATTCGGCCATTCTCAAAGGCCCGGCGGGTAAACTCGCCCGGGTCTGCCGGGCGCAGGCCCAGAGCGACCAGAGCGCCCGCCGCCGCCTCGACCACCGCCCGCCCGCCGTGGAGGTGGAGTTCGGCGCAAGCCTCGCCGGTGTAGGAGTTTGGAGCCGGAAAGCGCAGGACCAGGGCCTGGTCTATGGGTCGGCCATCGTGGGAGAGGTCACGCAGAGAGGCGAGGCGCGGCTTCAGGCCGCCGGCGCCGAGCGCTGTCAGGGCGGCGTCCGTTCCCGGACCGGACAGGCGCAGGATGGCGATAGCGCCCCGACCGGGCGGGGTGGCGAGGGCGAAGATGGTGTCGGTCATGCTGTGTCTCCTCCCCTTTCATGGGGGAGGCGGCGCGCCGCGTCAGCGGCGTGACGGAGGGGGCCGAACGCATCCGCCGGTGTCGAGGCTGGCCCCCTCCACCATCCTTCGGATGGTCCCCCTCCCCCATGAAGGGGGAGGAGACGTCGGGTCACGGCTTGACCGCGGCTTCCATCAGTTTGCGGAACTGGTCCTGGGCCTGCATGCCGAAACTGGTCCAGGTCTTCATCAGTTCGTCGGGCTGCATGGCCGTTATGTTCTCGTCCATGCGGCGCTTCATCTCGGCGACGAGATGATCGTTCAGCGGTTCGACATTGGGCAGGCCGAGGAAGGCGCGCGCCTCCTCCGGTGTGCATTCGACCTCGACATTGACCTTCATGACGTCTCCTTGCCCTGTCGTCGGACGCGCGGCGCCCGACTACTTGAGGGCGTGTTTCACGTGAAACAGGCCGGCCCTCAAGCCGCGAGCGACCGCGTCGCGAGCATAGGGCCCAAAATCACGTGTTCATCGACTGGAAGAAGTCCGCATTGTTCTTCGACTGGCGCAGCTTGTCGATGAGGAACTCGATCGCGTCCTGCGGGCCCATCGGGTTGAGGATGCGGCGCAGGACATAGGTCTTGGCCAGCTGGTCCTTCGGCGTGGTGAGCTCTTCCTTGCGGGTGCCGGACTTGAGCACGTCGATGGCCGGGAAGATCCGCTTGTCGGCGACCTTGCGGTCCAGCACGATTTCCGAGTTACCCGTGCCCTTGAACTCTTCGAAGATCACCTCGTCCATCCGCGAGCCCGTATCGATCAGGGCGGTGGCGATGATGGTCAGGGAACCGCCCTGCTCCACATTCCGCGCGGCGCCGAAGAACCGCTTCGGCCGCTGCAGGGCGTTGGCGTCGACGCCGCCGGTCAGGACCTTGCCCGACGACGGCACGGTGGCGTTGTAGGCCCGGCCCAGGCGCGTGATGGAATCGAGCAGGATGACGACATCCTTCTTGTGCTCGACCAGACGCTTGGCCTTCTCGATCACCATTTCGGCGACGGCGACGTGGCGGGTCGCCGGCTCGTCGAAGGTCGAGGCGATGACCTCGCCCTTCACCGTCCGCTGCATGTCGGTCACCTCTTCCGGGCGCTCATCGATCAGCAGGACGATGAGGAAGACCTCGGGGTGATTCTTCTCGATCGACTTGGCGATGTTCTGCAGCATGACCGTCTTGCCGACGCGCGGCGGGGCGACGATCAGGCAGCGCTGGCCCTTGCCGAGCGGAGCGACGATGTCGATGACCCGGCCCGAGCGGTCTTTCAGCGTCGGGTCCTGGATTTCCATATGCAGCCGCTCTTCGGGATAGAGCGGGGTCAGGTTGTCGAACAGGACCTTGGTCTTGACCGTCTCGGGGTCCTCGAAATTGATCGTGTCGACCTTGAGCAGGGCGAAATAGCGCTCGCCCTCGCGCGGGCCACGGACGGCGCCGTGGATGGTGTCGCCCGAGCGCAGGCCGAAGCGGCGGATCTGCGACGGCGAGACGTAAACATCGTCCGGACCCGGAAGATAATTGACGTCCGGACTGCGCAGGAAGCCGAAGCCGTCCGGCAGGATTTCGAGCACGCCGTCGGCGATGATCTCGACTTCTTCATCGGCCAGGGTCTTGAGGATGGCGAACAGCAGGTCTTGTTTGCGTAGATTGCCGGCGTTCTCGATCTCGAGGCTTTCGGCGAAGGCGACCAGGTCTTCCGGCGTCTTCTCGTTCAGCTCCTGCAAGGTGATGCGGCCATTGGGGACGATCGGTTCGCCGTCGTCATCCTCGTCGCCGGACTCCTGGTCGACCATCGGCAGGTCGGCGGCGGCCATCTCATTGCCGACCTCAGGCGCTTCGGCCTCGGCGGTCAGTTCGGCTTCGGGGGCGTCGGTGGGATCGGTCATGGCGTGCAATCATAATCATCGCCGCGAGACAGGGCGTCGCGCGGGCGGGAAAATCTGGCGATGTCTGGCCTTGCGGCCGGATGGAAGGGCGACGGGTCGTCCCGGCGAAATCGGCGGGCGTCGCAAAGAAGGGGGCCGCCCCAGACTCCTGCAGGGCGATCGCATTGAGCGAAACCACGCGGGGCCGGCTACGTCAAGCTGAGCGGCCTACCCGAAGGTCCACTGGGTCGTGACGGACAGCACCATCACGATGGCGATAACGAAGGGCACTTCGTTGGTCATGCGCCAGAAGCGGCCCGTCCGGACCGAAGTCCCGGATTGAATGCGCTTCAGCTCGCCGGCCAGGAAGCCGTGCCAGGCCGAAAGGGCGACGACCCCGGCGAGTTTGGCGACCATCCAGGGCTGGGCGAGAAAGCCCCAGCCGGCGCCGTATTCGAATATGTGGATGCCGATCATCCAGACACCGAAAATCCAGGCGGCGATCATCGAAGGGTTGATGATGATCTTCAGCAGGCGATGCTGCCAGGTCCGCAGCAGGCCGCGCATCTCCGTCCGCAGCGGCTCGGCCTTGTCCGCCTGCTCGGCGTCATAGGCATAGAGGCGCGGCAGGAAGAGCATGCCGGCCATCCAGGCGATAACGGCCAGGATATGCAGACCGCGCACGATCTCGAATGTCATGCCGCCCTCCGCTCGCACGTCCGGGGACAGGCCTTCCAGTCAGCCCGGCAACCGGGACCCCAGGGCGCCGTTTCCGTCCGCGACAGGGCCCCAACCACGGCATCGGCGAGGGTCTGGATGAAGGGGGCGGCCACGCCGACCGCGGGGCTGCGCAGATAGGGCGTCACCCCCTGCTCGTGCGCCAGCTCGGCGTATTCGATATCCAGCTCGACCAGTGTCTCGATATGTTCGGAGACGAAGGCGACGGGGGCGACCACGACGCCGACACCGTCCCGACCGGCCTGGGCGATGGCGTCAGGCGTCGACGGCCCCAGCCATTTCATCGGCCCGACGCGGCTCTGGTAGCAGATCGCCCAGGCACCTTCCGTCAACCCGGCCCGGACCGCGATGGCGGCGCAGGTCGATTCGATCTGCTCCTGATAGGGATCCCCCTTCTTCGCGATCAGGCTTTCGGGGATGCCGTGGGCCGAGAACAGGACGCGGACAGGCCGGTCGCCGGCCTCGGCCAGTTTCGCCCTCACACCATCGGCCTGCGCCTCGATCCAGCCTGGCGCCTCGGGATAGCAGCACACCGTCCGGCTGACGCCCGGCCCCGCATAGACCTCGCGCCAGGCCTTGAGCGAGGACTGTGTCGTGGTGGTCGAGAACTGCGGATAGAGCGGCAGCAGGACGATCTCGTCGGGCGCGAAGGCCGCCACCTCGGCCGCCGTCTGTTCGGTCAGGGGCGACCAGTAGCGCATGGCGATGAAGGCGCGGACCTCGTCCCCCGGCAGCATTCCGGTCAGGACCTCAGCCATCGCGGCGCCCTGACGGCGGGTCTCGGGCAACAGGGGCGAGCCGCCGCCCATCAGGGCGTAGTTGGCCTGGGCGCTGGTCTCGCGGCGGCTGGAGATCAACCGGGCCAGAACGGCGCGGAACGGGTTGGGCAGGCCGATGATGGCCGGGTCGCTGAACAGGTTGAACAGAAAGGGTTTGACGGACGCCTGATCGTCGGGCCCGCCGAGATTGAACAGCACCACTGCGACGCGGCGGCCGCCCGGGCTCCCGGTCATTGCGCACCGATCCGTTTCAGCACCTGTTCGACATGGGCGACCGGCACGTCCGGCAGGATGCCGTGGCCGAGGTTGAAGATCCACGGCCCCTGCCCCCAGGCCTCCAGCAGCTGATCGACGCGGCGGTCCAGAATCGGCCCCCCGGCGCGCAACAGCAGGGGGTCGAGCGCCCCCTGGATCGGCTTGATCGCCTGGACGCGTCTGCCGACCTCGAGCGGACAGGCGGTGTCGAGCGCCACGGCCTGGACGTCCACCTCGGCAGCGTAGCGCTCCGCCAGAGCGGCTGAACCGCGCGGGAAGCCGATCAGGGGGGTGGTGACGCCCAGTTCGCGAACCCGGCGCACCAGTGTCTGGTGTGGACGCAGGACCAGACTTTCGAACAGATCGTCAGGCAGTCCCTCAGCCCAACTCTCAAAGATCTTCAGCACCTGCGCGCCGGCGTCGGCCTGCATCTTCAGATAATGCGCCGTGGCCTCAACCAGAACGTCGAGCAGGGCCGCGACCTTCTCAGGTTCCGCATAGGCGTAGGTCCGGGCCTGTGCCCGTTCGCCCTTGCCGATGGTCCGGGCCGCGCCGTCGAGCATATAGGTGGCCACGGTCCAGGGCGCGCCGGCGAACCCGATCAAGGCCCGCTCAGGCTCCAGTTGCGACCGCACCAGCGACAGTGTCTGGCCGACCTGTTTCAGGGCCTCGCCGGCCCCTGCGGTGAGGTCATGCATGCCCTCGACGGGCGGCAAGGCGCCGAGCCGCGGCCCTTCGCCGGCCTCGAACCAGACCTCCTGGCCCAGGGCCTGCGGGATCAGCAGGATGTCCGCGAAGACGATGGCGGCGTCGAAGCCGAACCGTCGCATCGGCTGCAGGGTCGCCTCGGCGGCCTTCTCGTGATCGAGGCAGAAGGAGATGAAGTCCGGCGTCGTCGCCCGCAGAGCCCGGTACTCCGGCAGGTAGCGCCCGGCCTGACGCATGAACCATACGGGCGGTCGGGGCGTCGCCTCGCCGGCGAGAACCTTGAGCAACAGGGGCGTATCGGGGGAGGAGGTCATCTGACCCCGGTCCTACCGGGGGGCCGGGTTCGGCTCAACCCCGTCCCGTGTCGCACCCTTCCAATCCTTCTCAAGAAAAGAGTCTTGAGGTTTGGAAGTAGAAGGCAGGACCGGGGAAGACGGGGACAAACGGAGGGTTTGGACCGGTTCCGGACCGGTTTTCCGCAAACAGTCACAGTCGCCGGGGTGGCCCTCAACCGGGCTGGTGAAAGCGGGGATAAATCCTAACGAGGCCTTAACAGCGGGGCGGGAAGGGCAAGGAAGGAAGGCTCCGGCTGGGCGCCGTTAACGTCTCGTTAAGGATCTCCACAGGCGGATCGGCGGCCGCTGCCAGCCTTGGGATGAAAGACGCCACCGCATGGCGCCCCGTCCACCTCTGTCCCCGCTCGCGGCCCGCCTTAGTCGCCGCTATAGGAAATGACGCACGCTTCGGCCCGTATCGCCCCCCACTGGCGCCCCGGGCCGTCCACAGGAGTCTCGCAATCATGGACAGCCGCCGATGACGTCCGGCCGCGCCTCTGGCCCCACAAGGCTGGCGACCTATTTCCACGTCCATCTGGTGTCCGATTCCACCGGCGAGACCCTGAACGCCATGGCCAAGGCGGTTGTCGCCCGGTTCGACGGCGTCATTCCGATCGAGCACATCTACGCCCTGGTCCGCTCCGGCAAACAGATGGAGCGGGTGCTGGAGGAGGTGGGGGCCTCGCCCGGGGTCGTGCTGCACACCCTGGTCGACCGGGAACTGCGCGAACAGCTGGAAGCGGGTTGCCTCAGGCTGGACATGCCCCAGATCGCGGCGCTGGATCCCCTGGTCGGCGCCCTGTCGCGCTATCTGGGCGCCGCGCTTTCGACCCGGGTCGGGGCCCAGCACGCGCTGGACACCGACTATTTCAACCGCATCGCCGCGCTCGACTACGCGATGGCCCATGACGATGGCCAGGGCACGGCGGTCCAGCTCGAGGGGGCCGACGTGGTCCTCTGCGGGGTCAGCCGGACGTCCAAGACCCCGACCTGCATCTATCTGGCCCACCGGGGCATCCGCGCCGCCAATGTGCCGCTGGTGCCGGGGCAGGAGGACGGAGAACGCCTCGTCGGGTTGAAGAACCCGCTGGTGGTGGGCCTGACCGTGTCGCCGGACAGGCTGGTGCAGATCCGCCGCAACCGGCTGGAGGGGCTCAATGCCGACCGGGCCAGTTCCTATGTCGACCACGAGGCGGTGCGCGAAGAGACGGTCAAGGCCCGGCGCGCGTTTGAACGCCGTGGCTGGCCGGTCATCGACGTCACCCGGCGCTCGGTCGAGGAAACGGCGGCGGCCATCATCAATCTGTTGAATGAACGCCGCACCCGGCGGTTGGGAGCGGCCTGGTGAGCGCGCCGACGGAACGGCTGGTGCTGGCGTCCAGGAGCGCGGCGCGGCGGGGAATGCTGACGGACGCCGGCGTTCCGTTCTCGGTTCAGGTCGCCGATGTGGACGAGGACGCGGTCAAGGCCACGCATGATCCGGCCGACGCCGCGGGCCTGGCGGCAGAGCTGGCAAGGGTCAAGGCGCTGGCGGTGTCGCGCCATGACGGTGACGCCTGGGTGCTCGGGGCGGATCAGACCCTGTCCTTTGACGGCGGTCTGGTGTCCAAGGCCGGCTCGCTCGAGGCGGCGCGGGCGCGGCTGATGGCCATGCGTGGCAAGGTCCATCATCTGCATTCGGGCGCGGCCCTCGCCCGCAACGGCCAGATCGTCTGGTCCGGGGTGGATACGGCGACCATGCGGGTGCGCGATTTCTCCGACGCCTTCCTCGACGCCTATCTCGCGGCCGAGGGCGAAGGGCTGCTGGCCTGCGTCGGCTCCTACCGGCTGGAGGGAATGGGGTCACAGCTGTTCGAGGCGGTGGAGGGCGACTATTTCAGCGTCCTGGGTCTCCCGCTGTGGCCGGTGCTGGCCGAGCTGCGCCGGGCCGGGGTGCTGAAGTCGTGACGATGCTGGCGGGCGTCGCGGGCCAGCCGATCGCCCATTCCCTGAGCCCGTTGATCCACACCGCCTGGATCACGGCGGCCGGGCTGGAAGCCGACTATCGCGCCTTCGCACCGGCGGATGCGGCGGATTTCGCCGCCCTGGTCGCCGACGGCCGGGCCGGGCGGCTGCGGGGGCTGAACGTCACCGCCCCGTTCAAGGAACAGGCGCTGGCGTTGGCGGACGAGGCGAGCGCGACGGCCATGACCTGCGGCTCGGCCAATCTGCTGCTGTTCGGAGACGGCCAGGTCCGGGCCGACAGCACCGACGGGGCGGGTCTGATGGCGGCGCTGGCCGAACAGGCGCCGCAGCTGGATGTGCGTGGCCAGAGCGTCGTCGTTCTGGGCGCGGGCGGCGCGGCGCGGGCGGCTGTCGCGGCGCTCAAAGCAGCCGGCGCGAACGTGGGGGTGCTCAACCGGACTCGTGCGCGGGCCGAGGCGCTGGCCGGGGAACTTGGCGCCGCTGTGGTTGAGGTGACGGCGCTGAGCGAGGCGGCGCTGGTGGTCAACGCCCTGAGCGTATCGCCCGGGATCGACGTGTCCCGGTTGCGGGATGACGCAGTTCTGATGGACATGACCTACCGGCCGCTGATCACGTCCTTCCTGATGCAGGGTCGAAGCCGGGGGCTGGCCACCGTAGATGGCCTGGCCATGCTGATCGGCCAGGCGCGACCGTCATTCCAGGCTATCTTCGGGATCGAACCGCCCGCGATCGACGTCCGGGCAGCGGCGCTGACAGCGCTGGGAGAGACGCCATGATCGTGCTCGGTCTGACCGGCTCCATCGGCATGGGCAAGTCGACGACGACGGCCATGTTCGCCGATGCCGGCGCCCTGGTCTGGAACGCCGACGACGCCGTGCACCGGCTATATGCCCGGGGCGGGGCGGCCGTCGGGCCGGTCGGCGAAGCGTTTCCGGGCGTGGTGGCGGACGGCGCGGTCGATCGGGCCCGGCTGGCGGAAGCGCTGGGACAGGATGGCGAGGCCTTCCGGCGGCTGGAGGCCATCGTCCATCCGCTGGTGCTGAAGGGACGGCTTGAGGATCTGGCGGCGGCAGAGGCGCGGGGCGTGAAGCTGGCGGTACTGGATATTCCGCTGCTGTTCGAGACGGGCGGCGATGCGGCCGTGGATGCGGTGGTGGTGGTGACCGCCCCGGCCGCGGTTCAGGCGGAGCGGGTTCTGGCCCGGCCCGGCATGACCCGCGAGCGGTTCGAGGCCATTCTGGCGCGTCAGCTGCCGGACGCGGAGAAGCGCCGCCGGGCCGATTTCGTCATCGACACCAGCGTCGGGCTGGAGGCGGCGCGGGCGCGGGTGGACGAAATCGTGGGGATGGTTCTGGCTGAAGGGTGGACGCCGCCCCGGCACGGCCTTCCGAAAGCCGGCGAACCATCGCAATAACCATCCATGTCCCGCGAAATCGTCCTTGATACCGAGACCACCGGCTTCGACCCGCGCACGGGCGACCGGATGATCGAGGTCGGCTGTATCGAGATCGAGGACCTGCTGCCGACGGGCCGCACCTTCCACCGGCTGATCAACCCCGAGCGGCTGATCCCCGCCGACGCCATCCGCGTTCACGGCATCACCGATGACAAGGTGAAGGACGCGCCGAAATTCGCCGAGATCGTCATCGACCTGTGCGACTTCATCGGTGACGCGCCGATCATCGCCCACAACGCCCAGTTTGACCGCAATTTCATCGACCACGAGTTCGGCCGCTGCGGCCGGGCCCTGTTCCCTGAAGACCGCTGGATCGACACGCTGAAACTGGCCCAGACCCGGTTTCCGGGCATGGCCAATTCGCTGGACGCCCTGTGCAAGCGGTTCAAGGTCTCCCTGGTCGAGCGGACCCTGCACGGCGCCCTGATCGACGCCCGCCTGCTGGCCGAGGTCTATCTGGAGCTCAAGGGCGGCAAGGAGCGCCGGCTTGATCTGTCGGCCTCGCGCGCGACGGTCGCCGCCGCGGCGGCCGTGGCCGCCCAGGGCTATGGACCGCGTCCCCGGCCGCTGCCTGCACGCACCAGCGAGGCGGAACAGGCCGCGCATCTGGCCTTCCTTCAGGCGAACCTGAAGGACCGGTCGCTGTGGGAAGCCTATGGGCTGGACATGGAAAAGGCGTCCGCCGCCTGACGGACGCCTTTTGTGGCTCTGTCGCCCGCCGCGCGGCGGCGGGCTGCTTGAGAGCGTTTAGGCCTGACCCGCGTCCGCCGGTCCGCGCGCAATCGACTGCTGGCGGGCGACATAGATGCCGGCGAAATCGATCGGGTCCAGCATGAAGGGCGGGTAGAAGCCGCCGTCCGAGGTGGCGCGGGCGATGATCTCGCGGGCGAACGGGAACAGATAGCGCGGGCATTCGATCAGCAGCAGCGGTTCGATGTCCTGCTCCGGCACGCCCTGCAGGGCGAAGAGGCCGCCGTACAGCAGCTCGACATTGAAGACCGTCATGGCATCGGTGGTGGCCTTGATGGTCAGGCGCAGATCAACCTCGAACAGGCCGTCGGGACGGCCCTGGGCGTTCATCTCGACGCCCATGTCGATGGCCGGCTTGCCGTCGACGCGCAGGCTGTCGGGCGCCTTGGGGTTCTCGAAGGACAGATCCTTGACGTATTGCGCGACGATGCGGAAGCCGGGGCCTTGCGGTCCTTGCGGCGCGGCGTCGGCGGGTTTGGCGTCAGAGGGAGGCGCGGCGTCGGTCATCGGTCGGGTCTGTCTGAAAGAGTGGTCGACGCCGGAATAAGGCGCCGGGAAGGCGCGGCGACTAGCACGAGGCGCCGGGTGCGGCAACGATGCTCACCCCCGCAATGAGGCGGTTGCGGTTGCGCGTGCCTATATCAGCCCCTAATCGTCTGTCGTTGCGCCCGGTCCCCCCGCCGGCCGCCCATCAAGGTTCGCCAGTGCCGCCGGTTCAAATCCAGATCGTCATCTTCGCCGTCATCGCGGCCGTGGTCCTGTTCCAGCTCTATAATGTGCTGGGCAAGAAGGTCGGCCGCCAGCCGGAAGAGGATGCCCGCGCGAAGCCCGCCCCGACTCCGGGCGCCGCGGCGGCGGACCAGTCTGCGGGACGGCCTCATGTGCTGGACGCCGTCACCCTGGCTTCGATCGCCGGTCTGAAGGCGCGCGATCCGGCCTTCGACCCGGTGCGCTTCCTCGAAGGCGCGCGCCAGGCGCATGAGACCATCGTCCGCGCCTATGCCGCCGGCGACCGCGAGACCCTGAAACCCCTGCTGACCCCCACTGTCATGGCCTCGTTCGAGGCCGGCATAGCCGCCCGCGAGACCCGGGGTGAGACCGAGGTCGCCGAATTCCTCCATCCGGCCCGCGCCGATCTGGAGCAGGCCTCGGCTGAAGAGAACCGCGCCATTGCCAAGGTCCGCTTCCTGGCCGAGCTGCGCAATACGGTGACCCCCTCCGACGCGGCCGCCGAGCCGCAGGTCGAGGAACGCCGCGTGGCCGAGCTGTGGACCTTTGAACGCACCCTCGGCGCCAGCGATCCGAACTGGGTCCTGGCCCGCACCGAGCCCGCCACGGCATGATCTGCGGCGGCGCGCGCCGTCGGGGACTCTTCGGGACGGCCGTCCTTGTCGGCCTCGTACTGACGCTCGCAGCCTGCGCCACGACGCCGGCCGTTCCGCCGCCGCCGCCGGCGCTGCCGGAAACCCCTCCTCCTGCCCCCTCGCCGTCACCCGGCCCTCCCCCCGCGCGTGAGGGGCCGAGCCCTGCGACCCTGCCCGGCTGGAACGACGAGGACCATCTGGCCGCCTTCGAGGCCTGGGCCGACGGCTGCCGGGTCGCGCGCGACGCCGCCTCGCGGATCCAGTGCGACCGGGCCATGCACATCAAACAGACCTCGAAGCCGGTGACGCCCTCGGCGGCGCGCGCCTTTCTCGAAAGCGGCTTCACCGTCGTGGCGGCGCGGACGGCGGATGGCGGGCCGGGGCTGCTGACCTCCTATTTCGCGCCGGAATACGCCGCCCGCCGCGCTCCCGACGCCGAGTTCGACGTGCCGATCCTGCCCCGCCCTTCAGGCTGGGCCCGCGGCGACGTCATGGCCGTGCGCGCCGATATCGAGGCGGCGCCGCGTGAGGCGCTGGAGGCCGAGGCTCTCGCCTGGATGCGGGCCGAGGACCTTTTCTTCATGCAGATCCAGGGCTCGGGCTATCTGACCTTCGAGGACGGCTCGCGGGCCCGCGCCGCCTACGCCGGCGACAACGGCCGGCCCTTCGTCGGCATCGCCCGGCCGATGACGGAACAGGGCCTGCTGCCGGCCAACGGCACCTCCGGCGAGGCCATCCGCGCCTGGCTGGCGGCGCATCGCGGGCCGGAGGCGCGGGCGGTGATGGCGCTGAACCCGCGCTACATCTTCTTCGCCATGGACCCCGATGACGGCGGCCATCCGAACGGCGCGGCGGGCATTCCCCTGACCGCCCGCCGCTCGATCGCCGTCGATCCGGCGCACTGGCGCTATGGCGATCTGGTGTGGATTTCAGCCGACGGCGGCAATCTGCGCGGCGCCCGGGCCAGCTATCAAGGGCTGGTCGTGGCGCTCGACACCGGCTCCGCCATCCGCGGCCCGGTGAGAGCCGACTTCTACATGGGTCGCGGCGCTGAGGCGGGCGAGGAGGCGGGCGCGGTGCGTCACCCCCTCAGGATGTGGCGGCTGGTTCCGCGGCCCTGAAACCAGTCAAGGCCGGCGGATATTCGATCAGCTCGTCGATCCGGCCGACGATGTCTGAGATCTGCGGACGGGTGTTGCCTTCAACCGGGTCGAATTCGGGGTCGAAAGTGAACTCGCCCGCGTCGAAGGCCAGATAGACCGCCCAAGACAGCTGCGTGTGGAAGTCCGTCAGGTTTGATGTTCCGCCGGACGCTTCGGCCTGCGCTACCCAGTGGAGATTGTTGGCGATCATGTCGGCGAAACCGAAAGTCAGGCGTCCGGAATCGAAACCGAACGCCAACCACGCCGCCACGACGTCACAGATCTGGCGCCGGGACAGGCCGGTTGCCTGCATCCATTCCTCGGCGACATGAAGCTGAAGGCTATAGCTGTGCTCGGGATCGCTCGCGTCACCGGACCGCAGCCATTCAAGGTGGGTGTGGATGATCCCGAGGGCGCTCACCGCCGTCTCAAACCGCCCAGCACGCCGCGCAGGATTTCCCGGGTCAGGGTCGAGCCCGCCGTGCGCAGAACGGATTTGGTCATGGCCTCCACCGGCGTCTCGCGCGTCGATCGGCGGGCCGGGGCCCGGGGGCGGGCGGCTTCGCGGTCGTAGCGGGCCTGTTCGCGCGCTTCGATCTTCTCGCGGGCAGCGGCGGCTTTTTCGGCCTCCTTCGCGGCTGCGGCGTCGGCCTTGGCCCGGGCCTCGGCCAGTTTGGCGTCGGCCGTGGCCTGATCGGCCTCGCCACGGCGGGCGGCGAGGACTTCCTCGGCGGATTCGCGGTCGATGACGGCCTCATAGAGGCCGCGCACGGGGCTGGCGGCCATGACGGCGGCGCGTTCGGCGTCGGTGGCGGGGCCGAGGCGGCTGTCCGGCGGGCGGATCAGGGTGCGGGCCACGACATGGGGCGCGCCCTTCTCGTCGAGGGTCGAGACCAGGGCCTCGCCGACGCCCAGACCCTGGATGGCCTCGGCGGTGTCGAAGGCGGGATTGACGCGGAAACTGTCGGACGCCGCCTTCAGTCCGCGCTGTTCTGCCGGGGTGTAGGCGCGCAGGGCATGCTGGATGCGGTTGCCCAGCTGGGCCAGGACGCTGTCGGGGATGTCGGCCGGGTTCTGGGTGACGAAATAGACCCCGACGCCCTTGGAGCGGATCAGGCGCACGACCTGTTCGACCTTCTCCCTCAGCGCATCCGGCGTGTCATTGAACAGCAGATGGGCCTCATCAAAGAAGAAGACGAGGCGCGGCTTTTCCGGGTCGCCGACCTCGGGCAGCTGTTCGAACAGTTCCGACAGCAGCCACAGCAGGAAGGCGGCGTAGAGGCGCGGACTGGCCATCAGCTTCGTGGCGTCCAGCACATTGACCTGCCCCCGGCCGTCCAGACCGGTGCGCATCATGTCCTCCAGTCGCAGGGCCGGTTCGCCGAAGAAGGCCTTGCCGCCCTGTTGCTCGAGCTGGAGGATCGAGCGCTGGATGGCGGCGATGGAGGCGGGCGCGACATTGCCGACCTCGCGGCCGATGCGCTCGGCGTTCTCGCCGACATGGACCAGCATGGCGCGCAGGTCGTCGAGGTCGAGCAGCAGCAGGCCTTCCTTGTCGGCGACGTGGAAGACGACCGAGAGCACACCCTCCTGCACATCGTTGAGGTTCAGCATCCGGGCCAGAAGCAGGGGGCCGATCTCGCTGACCGTTGTGCGGATCGGGTGGCCCTTGAGGCCGTAAAGGTCCCAGAACACCGTCGGGGCGGCGCGCGGCGTCAGGGTCAGGCCCATGCCGGCGGCGCGGGCCAGCAGCTTCTCATTGGGCGAACCCGGCACGCAGATGCCTGACAGATCGCCCTTCACATCGGCGCAAAAGACCGGAACGCCTGCGTCGGAAAAGCCCTGGGCCATGATCTGCAGCGTGACCGTCTTGCCGGTGCCGGTCGCGCCGGCGACGACGCCGTGGCGGTTGGCGCGATGAAACAGCAGTTGTTCCGGCTTTTCGGATTGGCCGAGGAACAGGCCGGGGGCGGCGTCAGTCATGGGAACTCCGTGCGGGGGGCGGCGCTCATGCTCTACCGGCGGCGTGAATGGTTCAAGGCTGGATTGACGCCGACCGTACGGACCTTGACCATATGCCGATGAAACCGCCCCTGATCGTCCCGACGTCCACCGTCTCGCGCAATGCCGTGGTGCTGATCGCGACCATAGCCGCGGGGGCGGCCGTTTACTGGCTGCGTGACATCCTGACGCCGTTGGCCATGGCGATCTTCCTGCTGATCATGATCGACGGGCTTAAGCGCTGGATCGAGCACCGGACGCCCGTCCCGGAGCGCTGGGCCGGACTGTCCGCCCTCATCGTGGTGATCCTCGGCTTCCTCGCCTCGATCGCCATCATCGTCCAGGGCGCGCGCGGATTCTTCACCCAGGCCTCGGAAGATACGGTGCTGCTGGGGCCGCGGCTCGACCAGATTCTCGCCGACACCTACCGGTTGTTCGACATGCCCGGGGCCCCGACCGCCAGCGAGCTCATCGGCCGGATCGATGTGTCCACCTATTTCGCCACCGTCGCGATGCAGGCGCAGGGCGCGGTCACAGGCGCCATTTTTGTCATGATCTATCTCGGCTTCCTGATGGCCTCGCAGAGCGGCTTCCGTCGCAAGCTGGTCGGCATGTTCCCGGACCGGGGGTCGCGCTCCGAGGCCATGGGGGTTTTCCAGAGGGTGCGCGGCGGCGTCGAGGGCTATCTCTGGGTCCAGGCCGTGACCGGCGTGCTGATCTGCGCCGTCGCCTGGGTGCTGATGCGGGCCGTCGGTCTTCAGAACGCCGAGTTCTGGACCTTCGTCATCTTCGTGGTCGGCTTCATCCCGGTCCTGGGCGGGGCGGTCGCCGGTCTGGCCCCGCCGTTGGCGGCCCTGGTGCAGTTCGAAAGCTACTGGCCGGCCCTGATCCTTCTGATCGGGCTCCAGGCCATCCTCTTCATCAGCGGCAATTTCCTCCAGCCGCGCATGCAGGGCGACAATCAGAATATTGATCCGGTGGTGGTGCTTCTGTCGCTGGCGCTCTGGGGCCACCTGTGGGGCGTCGTCGGCATGTTCCTGTCGACGCCGCTGGCGGTCATGGCCATGGCGGTGCTGGCCGAGTTCAAGGGCTCGCGCTGGATGGCGATCCTCCTGTCCGGGGACGGCGAACCCTATGCCGACGAGGACGACAGCCCGCCGCCGAAGGCGAGGCGGGGCCGCGTCAACCCGCCGCAGTCCACGGGCGGCTGAGCCGCATTCCCTGCCCTTGATTGGCCACAACCGGCGCCTATTTCACACCTGTCGCCGCGGCCCCTCCCCTCCCCCCAGGCTGCGGCAGACAGATCGGCGCCAACCCTCCCCCTCCTGGGCGCCGGTCCCAAGCAGGCCGCCGAACGCAAGTTCGGCGGCCTTGTCTTTTCCGGAACAGAGGTCGCGGTTTCGGCGCCACAGGCCGGGTTCAAGGCCGCTGCCGACGGTTCCGGCGGGAACAGGCGACGCATCGCCTGCGTTAGCGGCGGTGGAAGGGCGAACCGCGGGTGTTCCGCGCCAGCTCGAAGGATACCTCCCTGATGATGAAGACTATTTCCGCCGCGTCCCTGACGCTGCTCCTGGCCGGCGTGGCCTCCCCCGCCCTGGCCCAGTCTGCTCCCGACTGGAGCGGACCCTATATCGGCGTCTACGGCGGCGTGACGGAGAACAATGAGGTCGCCGGCGAAGACCTGATCTTCGACCGCGATTTCGACGGCGACTTCGACGACACGGTGGTTTTGAACGGCACCACCAACGACGCTTTCAGCCCCGGCTCCTGCTCGGGCAGCGCCCTGGGCCAGGCCTTCGCCAATGGCTGCGATATCGACCCGACCGGCGTCGAGGCCTCTGTGCGTCTCGGCTACGATATGCAGTTCGGCTCTTTCGTGGTCGGCGTCGTCGGTGAGCTGAGCGCCGCCGATCTCGAGGATTCCGTCACCGGATTCAGCACGACCCCGGCAGCCTATGTCTTCACCCGCGAGCTGGAAACGATGGCCGCCCTGCGCCTGCGCGCCGGCTTCGCCACCGGTCCGGCCCTGATCTACGTCACCGGCGGCGGCGCCATGGCCAAGCTCGAGAACAGTTTCCGTACCACCAACGGCGCCAACAGCTTCACCGAAATCGTCAACGAGGATGAGGCCGACGGCTACCAGCTCGGCGCCGGCGTCGAATGGCGTCTGGCCCCCAACCTGTCGCTGACCGGCGAGTATCTGTTCACCAACCTGCAGCCGGACGACCATGTCATCCGCGTCGGACAGGGAACCGCGCCCGCGACCAACCCCTTCATCCTGCCGCCCAACACGGTCGGCACGGACATGATGCGCGCCAATGACCGCATGGAGCTCCATGCGTTCAAGATCGGCATGAACGTCCGCTTCTGACCCGGCGATCCGGTTGATTGAAGACCGGCGCGACGCCGGCCCCGGAAACGGGGCCGGCGTTGTCGTTTGGGGGTTCCCGTCGCACGCGGGACGGCCTAGTCAGCGCCCGTCGGACGGACCCCTTGCCGAAGTGGCGAAGCGGCCTAGTCTGACTCCCATCTCCGGCGACCCGTTTGAGAGGTCGCGTCCACAAGAGACCTGCCCATGTCCGGCGAAACGGCCCCCGCCCACCCTCAGGCAATCACCCTGGAGGCGTTGGAGGCCCACTTCGACCAGCTGTCGCCCGGCGCGCCGGGCGGCCCTGCCCGGGATTTCCTGCGCCAGGCCTGGGAAGACTATGCGGCCGACGAGACGCCCGAGCTGGGCGGGCACGACATGGCCAACCTTCTCGCCCTCGCGTGGCGGGCGGCCGAGGGCCGTGCGCATGGCGAACCGGCGCGGATCACCCTGTCGCCGCTGCATGGCGCGGACGGGTCGCCGCTGGGTTACGACGTGCTCTTCGTCATCCAGGACGACCGGCCGTTCCTCGTCGACAGCGTGATGGGCGAACTGGCGGACGCCGGCGTGACCGTCCGGTCGATGTACCACCCGGTCACGGACGAGGAGGGCGGGCGCGAGTCCATCATCATCGTGGTTATGGACCCCCTGCCGCAGGAGCGACGCGACGCCCTGGGCGAAGGTCTGGTCCAGACGCTCAACGACGTGGCCAGCGCGGTCAACGGCCACGCCGGCATGGCGGCCCTGATGCATCGCTCGATCACCCATCTGGAGGCGCACCCGCACGGCGTCGCTCCCGATGTGCTGGCCGAGAACCTGGCCTTCCTGCAATGGCTCCAGGCGGATCATTTCGTCTTCCTCGGCGCGCGAGACTACGATTATCCGCGCAGCAAGGACGGCGGCTACGAGGCCGAGGCGCCCCTGTCCCAGTCGGGCGTCGGTCTGGGCGTGCTGGCCGATCCGGAACGCACCGTCCTGCGCCGCGCCAACGAACCGGCGGTGCTGACGAAGTCGATGAAGCGACAGCTGGACCTGTCCGAGCCGGTGACCGTGGCCAAGGCCAACGTCCGGTCCCGCGTCCATCGCCGGGCCTACATGGACTATATCGGGGTCAAGCGGTTCGGAACCGATGGGCGTCCCTCAGGCGAGACCCGGTTCGTCGGCCTGTTCACGGCGGAGGCCTATGACAAGACCGCGACCCAGGTGCCTCTGGTCCGCCGCAAGGTCGCCAATGCCCTGACCCGCGCGGGCAAGGTGGCCGGCAGCCACAGCGAAAAGCGGCTCAGGAACATTCTTGAGAACTATCCCCGCGACGAACTCTTTCAGATCGACGAGAACGAGCTGCTTGGGATCGCGCTCGGCATTCTGCATCTGCATGACCGTCCGCGGATAAAGACCTTTACCCGTCAGGACCCGTTCGACCGTTTCGTCTCGGTGCTGGCCTTCATCCCGCGCGAGCGGTTCGACGCCTCTGTTCGGGAGCGGATCGGCAATATCCTTGCCAAGGCCTGGGGGGGACGTCTTTCGGCCTGGTACCCGCAGCTGTCGGACCAGCCGCTGGTCCGCATCCACTACATCATCGGCGTGACCCCGGGTGATCATCCGTGCCCGGATCAGGCCGCGCTCGACGCCGAGATCACCGAGGCCGGGCGCAGCTGGGTCGACCGCTTCGAGAGCGCCCTGCGCCGGGCCGATGTCGATGATGTCGCCGTCGGGCCACTGAGCGCCAAATGGGCCGAAGCCTTCGGCGCCGGCTATCGCGACCGCTATGACGCCACCGAAGCGGTGCTCGATTTGCAGGCCGTCGACGCGCTGAACGACAGCGGGCTGAACGACGGCGGCGAGCCGGTTGCGGTGCGGGCCTTCCGTGTCGAGGGCGAGGGGTCGCTCAATTTCCGCTTCAAACTCTATCGCCGCGGCGCGGCGGTGCCGCTGTCCGACGTGCTGCCGATCCTCGCCGACATGGGTCTGAAGACGCTTGAGGAATGGGGCCATGCCCTGCGCCCGACCGGCGAGCCCGAAATCCATGTCCATGAGTTCCTCATGGAGGATCCGCGTGGGGGCGATATTCAGTTCGCCGATGTGAAGGGCCCGTTCGAAGCGGCCTTCTCGGCGGTATGGACCGGTCGGACCGAAAGCGACGGCTTCAACCGGCTGGTGCTGGAGCTGGGCGTCCACTGGCGCGAGGCGGCGCTGGTGCGGACCCTCGCCCGCTATCGCCAGCAGACCGGCCTCGACCCCAGCCAGGCGGTGCAGGAAGAGGCACTGCGGGATTATCCGGCGGTCGCGCGCGGGCTCCTGGCCCTGTTCGCCGCGAAATTCGACCCGGCTGCGGGCGGCGACGCGGCCAGCCGCGAGGCGGCGGTTGGCAAGCTGGTCGCGAAGATCAATGACCTGCTGCAGGAGGTGAAGAGCCTCGACCACGATCGCGCGCTGCGACGGATGGTCCTGCTGGTGCAGGCGATCAAACGCACCAACTACTATCAGACCACCGCCGACGGGGCGCACAAGGCGCACATCTCGATCAAGATCGCCTCGCGAGAACTGGCCGACCTGCCCCTGCCCAAGCCGTTCCGCGAGATTTTCGTCTGGGCTCCGCATATCGAAGGCGTCCACCTGCGCTTCGGCCCGGTTGCGCGGGGCGGCCTGCGCTGGTCCGACCGCCGCGACGACTTCCGCACCGAGGTTCTGGGGCTGGTGAAGGCCCAGCAGGTCAAGAACGCCGTCATCGTGCCCGTCGGCTCCAAGGGCGGCTTCTTCCCCAAACATCTGGCGGCCATCGTCCGCGCCGGGGGCGACCGCGACGCCCAGCAGGCCGAGGCCATCCGCGCCTACAGGACCTTCCTGTCGGGCCTGCTCGACATCACCGACAACATCGACAAGTCCGGCGCCGTCACCCATCCGCAGAACGTGGTCCGGTTCGAGGGCGACGACCCCTATCTGGTCGTGGCCGCCGACAAGGGCACGGCGACCTTCTCGGACATCGCCAACGGCATTTCGGCCGACTACGGCTTCTGGCTGGACGACGCCTTCGCCAGTGGCGGATCGGTCGGCTACGACCACAAGGTCATGGGCATCACCGCCCGCGGCGCCTGGGAGGCGGTCAAGCGCCACTTCCGCGAGATGGGCAAGGACATCCAGTCCGAGCCCTTCACCGTGGTCGGCGTCGGCGATATGTCGGGCGATGTGTTCGGCAACGGCATGCTGCTGTCGAAGGCGATCAAACTGGTCGCCGCCTTCGACCACCGCGACATCTTCATCGACCCCAACCCCGACCCGGCCTCCAGCTGGGTCGAGCGCGACCGGATGTTCAAACTGCCGCGCTCGTCCTGGCAGGACTACGACAAGTCGAAGATTTCAAAGGGCGGCGGCGTCTTCCCGCGCTCGGCCAAGTCGATCGAGCTGAGTCCTGAAATCAAGGCCGTGCTCGACATCCAGGAAGACGTCGTCGATCCGGCGACCCTGATGAAGGCCATTCTGCTGGCCCCGGCCGAGCTGCTCTATTTCGGCGGCATCGGCACCTATGTGAAGGCGCCGCACGAGACCGACGCCCAGGTCGGTGACAAGGCCAATGACGCCATCCGGGTCGACGGCGGCGAGCTGCGCGCCAAGGTGATCGGCGAAGGCGCCAACCTGGGCCTGACCCAGGCCGGACGCATCGCCTTTGCGATGAGCGGCGGCCGGATCAATACCGACGCCATCGACAATTCGGCCGGAGTCGACAGCTCCGACCATGAGGTCAACATCAAGATCTTGATCGGAGCCGCCATCGCCTCGGGCGCCCTGAAGACCGGCGATCGCAACGCCCTTCTGGCGTCCATGACCGACGAGGTCGGCCTGAAGGTCCTGGCCCACAACTACGATCAGACCCTGGCGGTGTCGCTGCAGGAGGACGACGGCGCCGGCGCCCTCGATTCCCAGCAACAATTCATGCTGTGGCTGGGCGCCAAGGGCAAGCTGGACCGCAAGGTCGAGGGCCTGCCCGACGATGTGAAGCTGGCCGAGCGCAAGCTGGCCGGTCAGGCCCTGACCCGGCCCGAGCTGGCCGTGCTGACGGCCTATTCCAAGCTGGAACTGTTCGACGACATTGTCAGCTCGACGGCGCCGGACGATCCATTTTTCAAACAGACGCTCGTCCGCTACTTCCCGGCCCCGCTGGCGAAGTTCGAGGCCGACATGCAGCGCCACCGCCTGCGCCGCGAGATCGTTTCGACAATCCTGTCGAACGAGATCGTCAACATGTGCGGCCCGACCTTCCCGGAGCGCCTGCGCCAGTCGGCCCGCTGCGATACGGCCGCCATGGTTCTCGCCTTCGAGGCGGCGCGCCAGATCTTTCGGCTCGACCAGGCATGGGACGAAGTCTCCGCCCTCGACCTGAAGATTCCTGCCGAGGCCCAGACCGCCCTGTATCAGGAGATATCGATGGTCCTGCGTCGCCAGACCTTCTGGCTGGCGCGCCGCGCGGTTCGACCCGGTTCCACCGTTGAGGCCCTCATCGCCGCCTATCAGCCGGCGGCGGACGCCCTGCGCGCGGTCGGCGGCTCTGTCCTGTCCCGGTTCGAACAGGGCCGTCTCGAGGGGCGCGTCCAGACCTTCGTCGGCCTTGGCGCCCCCGAGGCCATGGCCCGCAATGTCGCCCTTCTGCGGCCTCTGGTGGCGACGGCCGACATCGGCGACCTGGCGCGTCAGGCGGGCTGGCCGGAGCCGGTCATGGCCACCCTGTATCACCAGGTCGGCGCCGCCTTCGATTTTGATCGGCTGCGGGCCGGCGCCGGGGCCGTGCCCTCCGTCGATCATTTCGACCGGCTGGCCGTGCGTCGCCTGATCGAGGACCTGATGGTCGAGCAGATGACCCTGACCCGGGCCGTGGCCGCGGAATCGACGGTCTCCGCCGGTTCAGACGAGGCCGCCGCCGAAGCGGCCGTCGATGCCTGGATTGGGCCGCGCCAGAGCATTGTGGAGGGTCTGCGCGCCTCGATCGATGAGATCGTGGCCTCAGGTTCCGGCTGGACCTTCGCCAAGCTGACCATCGCCAACAGCGTCATCCGTGAGATCGCTTCGTCAGCGGGCTGAGTGGTCCTGCAGGGCCGCCGCTTCGCGCTTGCGACCGGGTTCTGCTAGCGTACCCGGCTGAGGGAGAGGCTGATGCCGCGCAAGTTTCTGGTGGTCGTCGACGACAGTCCGGAGTTTGAGACGGCGCTGCGGTATGCCGCGCGGCGGGCCCGGTCGACCGGCGGCCGCGTGGCTCTTTTGCGCGTCATCCCCGCTGCGGCGTCTGACGCCCACTGGGCCGGGGTGCGTGAGGAGATCGAGCGCCAGACGCGGGTCGAGGCCGAAACGTCGCTGAACAAATGGGCGGGAGAGGCGGCGGAGCGGTCCGGCGCGACGCCGGTGTTGCTGATCGAACGCGGCGAGCCCCAGGACGCCATCCGCAAGGTCGTCGGCGAGGATGCCGAGATCAAGATCCTCGTGCTCGCGGCGAGCAGCGGCGGGCGCGGGCCGGGACCGCTGGTCTCTGCCGTGGTCAAACAGGGCGCGTCCTTCACCGGGCGCAAACTGCCGGTGACCATCGTGCCGGGCGAGTTGACTGAGATGGACATCGAGGATCTGGCGTGAAGAAAGCGGCTCGTGACCAGCGACTAGTGGTTGGCCGGTCGGGCCGGGTGACCTGCTTTCGAGCCCTGACGCTGCTGTCGCCAGCCACTAGCCACTAGCCACTCCTCAGGTCTTGAACCCACCGCTCTGCGAGCGCACTTACCCGCCATGTTCATCCAGACCGAACCGACCCCGAATCCCAACGCGCTGAAATTCCTGCCCGGGCGGGATGTGTCATCCGATCCGCGTGACTTCGTGAACCGGGATGAGGCCGCGGCATCCCCGCTCGCCGAGGCTCTGTTCGAGCTCGAGGGCGTGACCGGAATCTTCTTCGGCTACGACTATATTTCGGTCACGCGTCGCCCCGACGGTCCCGACTGGCCGCAGATGAAGGCGCCCATCCTCGCGGTGATCATGGATCACTTCGTTTCGGGCGCGCCGCTGATGCGCGACGGGACGACGTCCGACAATGCCGCTACCGGCGAGGACTCCGAGATCGTGATCGAGATCAAACAGCTGCTGGACAGCCGTGTGCGCCCCGCCGTGGCCCAGGACGGCGGCGACATCCTGTTCGACGCCTTCAACGAGGAGACGGGCGTCCTGACCCTGCGGATGCGCGGCGCCTGCGCCGGCTGCCCCTCGTCCTCCGCCACCTTGAAGGCGGGGGTCGAGCAGATGATGAAACACTACATCCCCGAAGTGACCTCGGTTGAGCAGGTGATCTGAAGCGCCAGCCCGACGCCGTTCTGCACAAGGCGTTGTGATGCACCAGTATGCCTCGGCGCGTGACGAGCGTTGACACCCCAACACCCTGAAACGAATCCGTCCTCGCTTCCGGACGGCGACTGCGCCATCATCACTCCATGCCCCGGTTCCAGAGCGACAACGACGCGCGGCGTCTCGGCGAAGCCCTCGCGGCCCTGCGCCGCGACCGCGCCCTTTCCCAGGCAGAGGCCGGTCGTCGTGCGGGCATGACCAGCCAGGGGTGGGGCCTGTATGAGACCGGCAAGCGCTCCGGCCTGTATCGTCCGGATGTCCAGCGCCGCCTGACCGCCGCCCTCGACGCCACGCCGGAGGATCTGCTGTTCCATCAGGGACCGGCGGCCCCCGGCATGGCCAGCGAGGGGCGCGCCTTTGTCCATGCGCCCAAAATCCCCACGAGGGCCGCCCCGCGTCGGCTGCAGTTGTCCAATGACGATCTCGCGCCCTGGGCCGCCTCGGGTGTGGTTGTGGAGTACGAACCCGGCCGCTGGCCCCGGCGCGATCAGGGCTGTGTGATCGAGATGGCGGACGGCGAGGTCCGGGTCCGGATTTATGAGGGCGCCGACGCCGGGGCGCTGACCGTGCGGGGGGGTTCCGGGGGCCTGACAGCGCATGAGCGGATCGCCCGGTCAGACACCCGGGTCGTCTCCGCCGTCACAGCCCGGCTGGAACTCTGATGAAACGAATTGATTGCAACGTTTTCGTTTCCATGAAACAGTCTTCTCCTGAGAGGGAGGCGGCGGACGACCATGGCGAGGATCGGCGGACGGGACGAGATCGACGCCTATGTGGGGGCGCGGATCGGGCTGCGGCGCTCGGCGCTCGGCCTGTCCCAGAGCGCCCTCGCCCAGCAGCTGGGGATCAGTTTCCAGCAGGTGCAGAAATACGAGACCGGCCAGAACCGTATCTCCGCCTCGCGCCTGCACCGGGCGGCGACGGTTCTGGGGACCTCGGTGGAGACCTTCTTCCCGCCGGTCGAGACGGCCCGCGGCGCGGCGGACGAGGGGTGGGAGACGCTGCGCTTTCTCACGGCCACCGTCGACGGTCGGTCGGTGGCCTCTGGTTTTCCGTTGATCGAGGATCGCGACGTCCGGCGGGCGGTGGCGCGCATCGTGCGGGCGCTGGCGCGAGGCGACTGACCGCGCCGGGTACGGGGGCCGCGGCATGAAATTGATGGTCGTCGATACGGCCCTGGGCCTGTGCACCGCCGGCGTGTTCGAGGTGGATGGCGCGGGCGTGCGCCGGCTCGGCCTGCGGTCCGAGCCGATGGTGAAGGGCCACTCCGAACGCATCGCCGGATACGCCCGCGAGGCGGCGGCGCAGGCGGGCCTGGCGTTCGCCGACCTCGATCGCATCGGCGTGACGGTCGGCCCGGGCTCGTTCACGGGCCTGCGTGTCGGTCTGGCCTTCGCCCAGGGGCTGGCCGCGGCGCTGGACCGGCCGGTGGTCGGCGTCTCGGCCCTGGACGCCCTTGCGGCTTCGGCGGGCGAGGGGGCGACGGTCGCAGCCCTGATCGATGCCCGGCGCGGCCAGGTCTATGCCCGGTTCTGGCGCGGCGCTGCGCCGGACGGGCCGGCGGAAGCCCTCTCGATCGACGCGGCGGCGGCCCGAATCCCGAGCCTGGGGAGAGACGCCGTGCTGGTCGGCTCCGGCGCGGCCCTGTTCACCGATGTCGCAGCGGGAAGGACCGTCCTGACCCTGGAGGGCCCGGCGCCCGAAGCCCTCGCGCGGCTGGCGGCGCTGGCCGATCCGGCTTCCGCCCTGGCCCGTCCGCTGTATCTGCGCGCCCCCGATGCGACGCCGCCCACCCGCCTGCCGGGCCAGGCCCGCGGCCCGGTCCGGGCCCCGTGACCGCCGCCGCCGCGGCTGTGCGTCTGGCCGAACGCCACGCGGCCGCCTTCGCCGCGCCCTGGGACGCCGCGGCGTTTGAGGCCCTGCTGGGTCAGGCAGGGGTCTTCGTCATCGAGGAACCCGACGGCTTCATTCTACTGCGCGCGGTCGCTGATGAGGCGGAAATCCTGACGCTTGCGGTTTGTCCGTCGGCGCGACGTCAGGGCCTCGGCGCCCGGCTGGTCAGCGAAGGCGCGAGAGCGGCGGCGGCGCGTGGCGCTGTACGACTGTTTCTCGAGGTGGCCGATGACAACGCCGCCGCCCTGGCCCTCTACGCTCGCGCGGGCTTCGCAGAGGCGGGGCGGCGGCCCGGCTACTACGCCCGGCCCGGCGGCGACCGGCAGGACGCGCTGATACTGGCTCTCAACTTGCCGGCGGCGCTTCCCTAGCGCGGACGGCCCGCCTATCCTGTCGGCCATGGACCGGATCGAGAGACTCTGCGCCGACCGCGGCATGCGCATGACCGAGCAGCGGCGGGTGATCGCCCGCGTGCTTTCCAGCGCCGACGACCACCCGGACGTCGAGGAACTGTACCGACGCGCCTCGGCCATCGATCCGCACATTTCGATCGCCACCGTCTATCGCACCGTCCGCCTGTTCGAGGAGGCCGGCGTGGTCGAGAAGCACGATTTCGGCGACGGCCGCAGCCGGTATGAAGAGGCTGGCGATGACCACCACGACCACCTGATCGACACCCGCACCGGCGAAGTCATCGAATTCTTCGACGCCGAGATCGAACGTCTGAAGACCGAAATCGCCGAACGGCTGGGCTTCGAACTGATCGGTCACAAGCTGGAGCTCTACGGCAAGGCCATCGCCGGCGCGGAGCCATCCAAGCGCGAGGGCCTGATCTTCACCCGCCACGCCCACCGCGTCGATCCGGACAAGCTGGATATCTGATCCGGCAGCCGCGCCCCGGGTTCCGGTAGCCTGTCCGACCCCGGCGCGCTAAACACGCCGTCCATGACAGAAACCCTCGTCCCGCCGCAGGACGGACCGGCCGCGCCCAAGCGGCTGTTCATCAAGACCTACGGCTGCCAGATGAACGTCTATGACAGCGAGCGCATGGCCGATGTGCTGCGCCCGCTCGGCTATGCCACGACCGATACGGCCGAGGGCGCCGACTTCGTCATCCTCAACACCTGCCATATCCGCGAGAAGGCGGCCGAGAAGGTCTATTCCGAACTGGGCAAGCTGCGGGAGATGAAGGACGCGCGGTCGGCGGCGGGGCAGGGGGGCATGACCATCGCCGTGGCCGGCTGCGTCGCCCAGGCCGAGGGCGAGGAGATCATGCGACGGCAGCCTGCGGTCGATCTGGTGGTCGGACCGCAGGCCTATCATCAGCTGCCCGAGCTGCTGACCCGCACGGCGCGGGCGCGGGGCGAGCGGATCGGAGCCGACTTCGCCCCGGTCGACAAATTCGACGCCCTGCCCGGAACGCGCGGGGTCGACGGCCCGACCGCCTTCCTGACGGTGCAGGAGGGTTGCGACAAATTCTGCACCTTCTGCGTCGTGCCCTACACCCGGGGGGCCGAATGGTCGCGACCGGTCGCGGCGGTGCTGGCCGAGGCCCGGGAGCTGGCTGAGAAGGGCGTGCGCGAGGTCACCTTGCTGGGCCAGAACGTCAACGCCTATGACGGGGAGGGGTCGGACGGCGCGCCCTCGACCCTGGCCCGGCTGGCCTGGGCGCTGGCCGACATCCCCGGCATCGACCGGATCCGCTACACGACCAGCCACCCCAACGACATGAGCGACGACCTGATCGCAGCCCATGGCGAGCTTGAGGCCCTGATGCCCTGGCTGCACCTGCCCGTGCAGTCCGGTTCGGACCGCATACTGCGGGCGATGAACCGCAAGCACGGGCGGCAGAAATATCTCGACCTGATCGACCGCGTCCGGTCGGCGCGTCCTGACATCGCCCTGTCCGGGGATTTCATCGTCGGCTTCCCCGGCGAGACGGAAACCGATTTCGAGCAGACCATGGATCTGGTGCGCCGCGTTCAATACGCCTCGGCCTTCTCCTTCATGTATTCGCCGCGTCCCGGTACGCCGGCGGCCGGCATGGCGGGTCAGGTTCCGGCCGCTGTCGCGCGCGACCGTCTGCACGCGCTCCAGACCCTGTTGTGGGAGCAGCAGACGGCCTTCAACGCCGCCATGGCCGGGCGGACCATGGATGTGCTGTTCGAAAAGAAGGGCCGTCACGGCGCCCAGGCCATCGGCCGCTCGCCCTGGCTGCAATCGGTCCATGTCGACGACGCGGATCATCTGATCGGCCGGATCGTTCCGGTGGAGATCGTACACGGCCAGCAGAATTCCCTGAAGGGTCGGCTGGTGAAGCAGAAGGCCGTTCATGGCGCGTGAGAGTGAGTTCCTGGCCCTGGGCGATACCGCCCTTCGCGCCGTCATCGGGCCCAACAGCCGGCACCTGGCCCTGATCGAGGACCGGTTCAAGGTTCTGGTCGAGACGCCCGGCGGCGGTGTGTCGATCAATGGCTCGGCGCGCGACCGCGCCCAGGCCAAACGGGTCATCGAGACCCTGGCGGACCGCGCCGACGCCGGCGCCGAGATCACCGAGGCCGATGTGCGCACAGCCCTGGGCGCCGCTGTGGCCCAGCCGCGGGCAGGGCAGGGGAGTGTGGCCCCTGACGCCATCGCCCTGCCGGTCGGACGGCGCGGCGCCATCGCCCCCAAGACGGCGGCCCAGGCCAACTATCTGTCGCTGCTCAGCCAGTGTGAATTGACCTTCGGCGTCGGCCCGGCGGGCACCGGCAAGACGTTTCTTGCGGCAGCCTACGGCGCCTCATTGTTGCGGCGGGGGCAGGTGGACCGGCTGGTCATCACTCGTCCCGCTGTCGAGGCGGGTGAGAAGCTGGGCTTCCTGCCGGGCGACCTGAACGAAAAGGTCGATCCCTACCTCGCCCCCATCTGGGAGGCCTTGAACGACATCCTCGGTCCCGACGATGTCCGCCGCCGGCGCGACAAGGGCGAGATCGAGGCCGCGCCGATCGCCTTCATGCGCGGCCGGACCCTGGCCCACGCCTTCATCATCGTCGACGAGGCGCAGAACACCTCGCGGCTGCAGATGAAGATGGTTCTGACGCGGCTGGGCGAGGGCGCGCGGATGGTGGTGACCGGCGACCCGTCGCAGGTCGATCTGCTGAACCCGCGTGACTCGGGCCTGAAACACGCCCTGCGCATTCTCGAGGATGTGAAGGGGGTCGGGGTGCAGCGGTTCGAGGCCCAGGACGTGGTCCGCCATGCCATGGTCGAGCGGATCGTGCGCGCCTATGACGCCGACGCGGCCAGCCGCCGGCCCGCCGCCGACCTTGAGGATCCCGACTCGTGATCGAGGTCGAGGTCGAGGATGAAGCCTGGACCGCCGCCCTGCCGGACGCCGTCGCCCTGGTCGAACGGGCGGCGACGGCGGCGCTGGCCGGAGTTGAAGGCGATGTTGTCGTCCTGCTGACCGACGACGCGGCGGTGCGGGACATCAACGCCCGTTTCCGCGACCGCGACCAGCCGACCAATGTCCTGTCCTTCCCGGCCGCCGAAAGCGCCGCGCCGCATCTCGGCGACTTGATGCTGGCCTTCGGCGTGTGCGCGCGCGAGGCGGCGGCGCAGGGCAAGACCCTGGCCGACCATCTGACGCATCTGACGGTCCACGGCGTGCTCCACCTTCTGGGTCGGGACCATGTCGATGAGGCCGAGGCCGAGGCGATGGAGGGCGAGGAACGAACCCTGCTTGCCAGCCTTGGCGTCGCGGACCCATACAGGCCCCATGAACCTCCTCACGGCGACGCTTGACGACGACGGCCCGCGCGCGCGGCTGATCCTGCGTTTCGGCCGCATCGGTCTGGCGCTGGCGGCCGGGGCTGCGGCGGCGCTGGCGCATCCGCCGTTCGGCGTCCTGCCGGGCCTGCTGGGCTATGCGCTGCTGATGTTCCTCGCCGAGCGGGCGACCTCGGTGCGCGGCGGCTTCTGGATGGGCTGGCTGGCGGGCTTCGCCTATTTCTTCATCAGCTGCTGGTGGGTGGCCGAGGCCTTTCTGGTCAATCCGGCCCAGGCCTGGATGGCGCCCTTCGCAGCTTCGCTCCTGCCCATCGGTCTGGGCCTGTTCTGGGGGACGGCCACGGCCCTGTACCGCCGCTTCCTGCCCGGCGGGGTCAAGCGGGCGCTGTTCTTCGCCGCCCTGTTCTGCCTGCTGGAATGGCTGCGCGGCCATGTCCTGACCGGTTTCCCCTGGAATCCCGCCGGGGCCAGCTGGAGGGCCGGGTCGGCGGCGTCCCAGTTCGCGGCGGTGGCGGGCGTCTACGGGCTCAGCTTCGTCACCGTGGCGGCGGCGGCTGCGTTCGGGCCTCTGTTGGGCGCCGGTCCGCGCAAGGCCCGCATCGGCGCGGCCGTGCTCGGAGGATTGGTCCTTGCGGGGCTGCTGATCGGTGGCGCGGTGCGGCTGTCGCGGGCGGAGCTGGCCCTGACCGACACCGTGGTGCGCATCGTCCAGGCCGACGTCGACCAGGAGTCCAAATGGACCCCCGAGGCCTATCGCGGCATCGTCGATCGCTATGTCAATCTGACGGCCCGACCCGGGGCCTTGGTCCCCGACCTGATCATCTGGCCCGAGGGAGCGCTGCCGGCCTCGGCCAATCAGGTGTTCGCGCCCGGCTCGCCCGAGGCTGTCGCCATCGCCCGTGCGGTACAGCCGGGGCAGAGCCTGATCGTCGGTCTGGGCCGTGGTCTTCCCGACCCCTCGGCGCCGGAAGGCGCGCGCTATTTCAACAGCCTCTTTGTCCTGACGGACCAGGGCGGCGACGGGCTGAACATCAGCGCGGTCTATGACAAGTACCGGCTGGTGCCGTTCGGCGAATACCTGCCGGCAGGCGGCCTGCTGGGGGCCCTCGGGGTGCGCAGCCTGACGCACATGCCCACCGATTTCAGTCCCGGCCCCCGCCCCGCGCCCATCGACATTCCCGGCGCGCCGCGGGCCCAGCCCCTGATCTGCTACGAGAGCCTCTATCCGGGTTTCACGCCCGGCGGGGCCGGCCGCCCGGAGTGGATCGTCAACATCTCCAACGACGCCTGGTTCGGCCGCAGCTCCGGTCCGCTCCAGCATCTGAATCTGGCCAGCTATCGCGCCATCGAGACCGGGTTGCCGGTGGTGCGATCCACGCCGACCGGTGTCTCGGCCATGATCGATCCCTGGGGTCGGGTGATCGGCGACCAGCGACTGGAGCCGGGCGAGAGCGGCGTCATCGACGCCCGCCTGCCCCGGCCGACGGCGCCGACGATCTACGGACGGTTCGGCGACCTGCTGTTCTGGCTGGCGGTGCTTGCGGGGCTGGGGATCGCCGCGCCTTGGGACAGGGTGTTCGGTCGCCGAATCACCACCTGATTTCCTCCGGAATCGGCCTGATTCACGCCATGCGAGAGAGCTAGAACCGGTTACGCAACCCCTGCTGGGCGGGGCGCCGCCGTTTTTGCATTTTTTGGTGACAGGGACCAATCGCAAGCGCATTCAGACTTGGCGGTAAGCAACCGAAGGACGAACGGACGATGGCGAGAGGCAAGGGCGAGGATGGTCCTCATCCCGTGGACCGGCATGTGGGGCGGCGCGTTTGCGAAAAGCGTCTCGCGCTCGGTTATAATCAAAGCGATCTCGGGCGCGCGCTCGGCCTGACCTTCCAGCAGATCCAGAAATACGAGAAGGGCGCCAACCGCGTCTCGGCGTCCAAGCTCTGGGACATCGCGCGCTTCTTCAAGGTCGATATCGGCTATTTCTTCGAAGGCCTGACCGGCGCCCAGATCGCGGGCATGGCCGAAGGTAGCGGCTCTTTCGAGCACGACTTTCCGGCCACGCGCTACACCATCGAAATCAGCCGTCTGGCGCCCCAGCTGTCTACCCGGCAGCAGAAGCTGGCCCTGGAGTTGATCCGGGACATGGCTGACCGCAAGGAGACGGACGAGGACTGATCTCCCGTCCGGCCCGGTCCCCTTATTCCTCCGACGATCCCGCGCGCCGCCGGCCGAAAGTCGGCGCGGCGTCCTTCTGCTCGGCCCAGTAGGCCGCGCCGTCGCGTGGCTTGAACATCGTCTTGGGCACGCCGTCCCGCGACACCACCGCAAAGGTGTTGGTCGAGGCCTGATACAGCAGCACATCACCATTGGGCCGCTCGACCCGGTCCGTCCCCGCGGGCGGGCGCGCGGTGAAGGCCTGAACCCTGGCCAGATAGTCCTGGGGCGTCGCCGCGCCGAAATCGGCCCCGTTGCGCTCGAAAAGCCGGGTGATCTTGGCATCGACGGTTTCGCGTCGATTGGCGGTCAGCGCCGGCCGGATCGTTTCCGAAGCGCCCTCGCCGGCCACCGCCGCGGTGCCGGTCGAGGCGGCCGGGGCCGCCTCCGCTCCCTCCGCCGCCCGATCGCGCGTCTCGACGGCCGACCCGCCGTTGCCGCATCCGGCCAGTCCCAGTCCGAGGCCCAGCAAGCCCGCGGCCATCCCAGCAAAACCCTTGTTGGCGAACACGAATCCCTCCCATGGTTGAAACCCGCCAAGGTGGAGATAACCACAGGTCATGTGTTCTTGCAATGTTCCATATCGGCTCGGGTTCTTCTCGACGCCGCCCGGCCGCATCGCTAGATCAGCGGCATGACCACGCCCTCGCTGTCCGGACGCAAGATCCTGCTGATCGTCGGCGGCGGCATTGCCGCCTACAAGGCGCTGGAGCTCGTTCGCCTGCTGAAGAAGGCCGGCGCCGAGGTCATGAGCGTACTGACCGCGGCGGGCGCCGAGTTCGTGACGCCGATGTCCCTGGCCGCCCTGACCGGCCAGCCCGTGCGCCAGAACCTGTTCATGCCCGAGGACGAGACGGCCATGGGCCATATCGAGCTGTCGCGCTGGGCTGATCTGGTGGTCGTGGCGCCTGCGACCGCGGGGCTGATCGCCAAGGCGGCCAACGGCATGGCCGACGACCTGGCCTCGACCACCCTGCTCGCTACCGACAAACGGGTGCTGCTGGCCCCGGCGATGAATGTGCGGATGTGGCTGCACCCGGCGGTGCAGGCCAATGTCGAGCTGCTGAAGGGCTTCGACGGCTTCCACGGCATGGCGGTGGTCGGGCCGGACGACGGCGAAATGGCCTGCGGGGAGTTCGGGCCGGGCCGAATGGCCGAGCCGGCGGCGATCCTGTCGGCGATCGAGGGCCTGCTTGCGGGCCCCAATGGTCGGCCGCTGGCTGGACGCAGGGCCGTGGTCACCGCCGGACCGACCTTCGAGCCGATCGACCCGGTGCGCGGCCTGACCAACCGCTCCAGCGGCAAACAGGGCTACGCCATCGCCGAGGCCCTCGCCCGGTTGGGCGCGCAGGTGACGCTGGTGTCGGGACCCGTGGCCCTGGCCGCCCCGGTCGGCGTCGAACGGGTGTGGGTCGAAACCGCGCGCGAGATGCTGGCGGCGGTGGCGGCGGCCCTGCCGGCCGAGATCGCTGTGATGAGCGCCGCGGTGGCCGACTGGCGCGTCGACGGCGTCGCCTCGGGCAAGATCAAGAAGGCGCCCGGCGGCCCGCCGTCGCTGTCCCTGATCGAGAACCCCGACATCCTCGCCGGCATTTCCGCGCCCGGAAAGAAGCGGCCGAAACTGGTCGTCGGCTTCGCCGCGGAGACGACCGACCTCGAAGCCAACGCCCGCAGCAAGCTGTCGCGCAAGGGCTGCGACTGGATCGTCGGCAACGACGTGTCCGACGACGTCTTCGGCGCGGACGGCAATACGGTCACCCTGTTCACCCGCGACGGCTCGGCCGAGACCTGGCCGCGCCAGTCCAAAGCCGAGGTGGCGAGGAAGCTCGCCGCGAAAATCGCCGACCATTTCAAAGCCTGAGAGCCTGTCCGCATGACCACCGTCCGCGCCGAACGCCTGCCCCATGCCGAAGGCCTGCCCCTTCCGGCCTATGAAACCGGCGGCTCGGCCGGGATGGATCTGCGTGCGGCGGTCGCCGAGGACGCGCCGCTGACGCTGGCGCCCGGCGCGCGGGCGCTGGTTCCGACGGGGCTGAAGATCGCGCTGGAGCCCGGTTTCGAAGCCCAGGTGCGGCCGCGCTCGGGTCTGGCGCTGAAACACGGCCTGACCTGCCTGAACTCGCCCGGGACCATCGACAGCGACTACCGCGGCGAAGTCGGGGTCATCCTGATCAACCATGGACAGGAGCCCTTCGTGGTCCGCCGCGGGGAACGCATCGCACAGATGGTCATCGCCCGGCACGAACAGGCGGCCATGGTCGAGGTCGCGGCTCTCGACGAAACCGCGCGCGGGGCGGGCGGTTTCGGCTCGACGGGACGTTAAGCGGAGCCATTCTCGCCGACCGGCGTTAACCCTGTGACCGGCCAAGCTTGGGCCGCACTCAGGAGGTTGGCGTAATGCTAGATTCGATCGGCGCGTTTCTCACCGGCATCTTCGGCCTCGCCCAGGGCGGGTTCGACACCATCAACCAGGTCACCGGTCTGGTCATCGCCGTGATCGCGACCCTGATGATGCCCGCCTGGAGCCGGCTGTGGGCCACGGCCCTGGGGTCGGCCTTCGTCTTCATTCTGGTGGGTCTTGTGCGGCCCATGCTCGATGGCGGCGCCTTCGTGATGCCGGCGCTGCTGACGATGAGCTTCTGGATGACCGTTCTGGCGCTGTTTCTGGGCTTCGCCGTCGTGATCGCGGTGATGTTCTTCATCAAGTCGCTGTTCGTCGGTCGCGGTCACGGCCGCCACAGACACGCGCACTGACTTTCGGCAGGCCGTCAGGCCTGCCGGAACCCCAGCACATCCTGCATGTCGTAGAGGCCGGGCTTGCGGCTGCGGACCCAGGCGGCGGCGGCGACGGCGCCGCGGGCGAACAGGGACCGGTCGATGGCGGAGTGGCTGAGGGTCAGGGTCTCGTCCTCGGAGGCGAACAGCACGGTGTGCTCGCCGATGACGCCCCCCGCGCGCAGGGAGGCGAAGCCGATCTTGCCCGCTTCCCGCTCGCCGGTGATGCCGTCCCAGGGGGCGGTCCGGACGTCGGCCAGATCGACGTCGCGACCGTTGGCGGCGGCTTCGCCCAGCATCAGGGCTGTACCTGACGGCGCGTCGACCTTCCGGCGGTGATGGGTCTCGAGCACCTCGATGTCCCAGTCGGCCGCGTCGAGCCGCTGGGCCGCGTGTTCCACCAGCCCGATCAATATGTTGACGCCGAGCGAGAAGTTTCCGCTGCGCACGATGGCGATCTTCTCCGCCGCCTTGTGGATGTCGGTTTCCTGCTCCGGCGTCAGACCCGTCGAGCCAATGACGAGGGCCGGCCCGCCGCGTTCGGCGCAGGTCCGGGCCAGTTCGACCGAGGCGTCCGGGGTCGAGAAGTCGATGATCACGTCGCACAGCGACAGGTCGGGCGTCTCGCCGCGGTCGAAGCGGGCGGCGACGACGACGTCCTCGCGGGCGTCCAGAACGGTCGAGACGGCCCGGCCCATCCGGCCGCGCGCGCCGGAAATGCCGGCGTGGAAGATGGCGCTCAACTCAGACCCCTGTCAGTTCGCGGACATTCTGGCGCTATTCGGTAGCGCCGTCATCCTTGGCCGACGACTACTGCGGCGCTTCGGATCCGAGGATGTCGGCCCAGAAGCGTTTGGCCTTGCCGGCGAAGGACGAGTTGCGCGGCGTCTGGCTCTCGCCGAGCGAGGCGGCCAGCTCCTGAAGCAGCTCCTTCTGGTGGGCGGTCAGGTCCGTCGGCGTCTCGACGAACAGTTCGACCACCAGATCGCCGCGGTTCTTGCCGTTCAGATGCGGCATGCCCTTGCCCTTGATGCGGACGGTCTTGCCGGTCTGGGCCCCGGCGGGGACGCTGACGGGCGCCCGGCAACGGCCGTCGCAGGCTTCGGAGGTCAGGCAGGGCGCGTCGATCTCGCCGCCCAGGGCCGCCGTGGTCATGGGCACGGGCACGGTGACCAGCAGGTCGAGATTGTCGCGCTCGAACAGTTCGTGGGGCGTGACCGAGATGAAGACATAGAGGTCGCCGCGCGGACCGCCGCGCGTGCCGGCGTCGCCCTCGCCCGACAGGCGGATGCGCGAGCCGTCGTCGACCCCGGCCGGGACCTTGAGCTGCAGTTTGCGGTTCTTGCGCACCTGGCCGTGGCCGGCGCAGGCGGTGCAGGCGTCGGCGGCCGCCAGACGGGAGCCCTGACCACCGCAGTGAGGGCAGGTCCGCTCGACCTGGAAGAAGCCGTTGGCCGAGCGCACGCGGCCTTGTCCCTGGCAGGTGGTGCAGGTGGTCGCCTTGGCGCCCTTCTTCGCGCCGGAGCCGTCGCAGGTCTCGCAGGCGGCGGTCGTGGGTACGGCGATCTCGACGTCGGAGCCCTTGTAGGCCTGCTCCAGGGTGATCTCGAGGTCGTATCGCAGGTCCGAGCCGCGACGCGGCCCATGCTGGCGCGCCCCGCCGCCGGCGCGGCCGCCGAAGACATCGCCGAAGGCGTCTCCGAAGACCTGGGAGAAGATGTCGTTGACGTCGGTGAAGCCCTGGCCCTGGCCTCCGAACCCGCCCTGTCCGCCGCCCACGCCCGCGTGGCCGAACCGGTCATAGGCGGCGCGCTTCTGGTCGTCCGACAGGACCGAATAGGCCTCGGAAATTTCCTTGAACCGGGCCATGGAGTCGTCGCACCCGCCGTTGCGGTCAGGGTGGTGCTGCATCGCCAGCTTGCGATAGGCGGCCTTCAGACCGGCGGCGTCGATGGTCCGCTCGACCCCCAGAACCTCGTAATAGTCACGCGTCGCCATGCGGCGTTCGTCCTCTTACCCTTGCCGAAGGTCCGCGCCTCTTGCTGGGCGGCGACCGGACGGCTGACCGGGCTGACATGGGCGCCCGGCCGAATGATGCAAGTTTCGTGAAACGGCCCATTCCTCCCCCAAGCGAAGCGCAGGGGGAGGGGGACCATCCGAAGGATGGTGGAGGGGCTGCTTCCGTCGCGCGGTCCCTTTCAGGAACACGCCCGGAGCAGCCACCCCCTCCACCGCTTCGCGGTCCCCCCCCCCCCCC
>NZ_DDRM01000031.1:265-14989 GCF_002343105.1 Brevundimonas sp. UBA2416 | reverse complement strand
CTGCCGCCAAACAATAGCGCCGGGAGCAGATGCGCAACGGTCTTGCCCTTTCCCGTGCCGTCATACCACGAGGAGCCAAGTCATTGAATTCATGGCACGCCCGAGACGATTCGAACGTCCGGCCCCTGCCTTCGGAGGGCAGTACTCTATCCAGCTGAGCTACGGGTGCGTCTGACGGCGAAACGCCGGACGAAGGGCCTTACAGCAGGAGCGGCCCGCCCTCAATCCCGAATGCGCCCGGCCCCGTCCCGAGGTGCGGCCCGGACCGGTCGATTTGCAGGGTGCGGGCCGGCCCGTCCCGGTCTAGCCTGTCTCCGCTTCGATGATGGAGGTCCCGATGCGCGCCGTTCTGTTCAGCCTGCTGATGCTTGTGGGAGCCTGGGCGACCGCCCCGGACGAGGCGAAGGCCGGCCGTCCCGGCGTGACGCCGGACAGTCTCGACGCCATCGCCGAATCCTATGTCATGCTGATCCTCGACATCGGCGAACTCGAGCCGGGCTATGTGGACGCCTACTATGGGCCGGCCGAGTGGCAGGCGGCGGCCCGGGCGGAGACCGAGACCCCGGCCCAGCTGATCGAGCGCGCCGGCGCCCTGACCGGCCGGCTGGCCGACCTCGACCGCAACGGCGGCATGGCGGGCGCAACGCCGGCGGAGGTTCAGCGGCGCAAATATCTGGCGGCCCATGTCTCGGCGGCTGCGGCGCGGCTGCGGATGATCTCGGGCGAGGTGATGAGTTTCGCCGATGAAGCCGAGGCCCTGTTCGGGATCCGGCCGGAACTGCCGCCGCTGGAGAGTTTCGATCCGGTTCTGGCCGAGATCGACGCCTTGCTGCCCGGCGAAGGCTCACTGACCGACCGGGTGATCGCCTTCCGGGCCGATTTCGTCATCCCGAGGGACCGGTTGCAGCCGGTGATGGATGCCGCCATCGCCGAGTGCCGCCGCCGCACGGCCCTGCATATCGACCTGCCGGCCCATGAGCGTTTCACCCTCAGCTTCGTCGGCGACAAGGTCTGGTCGGGCTACAACTACTATCTGGGTGACGCCGCCAGCCGGATCGAGATCAACGCCGACCTGCCGATCTATACCGAGCGGGCGATCGATCTGGGTTGCCACGAGGGCTATCCCGGCCATCACGTCTATAACGCCCTGCTGGAACAGACCTTCGTGCGCGAGCGGGGCTGGGTCGAGATGAGCGTCTATCCGCTGTTCTCGCCCATGTCCTTCGTCGCCGAGGGCAGCGCCAACTACGGCATCGACCTGGCCTTCCCGGGCGATGAGGGACTGGCCTATGAGCGGGATGTGCTGTTCCCCCTGGCCGGCCTCGACCCGTCCACGACCGGCCGCAAGGCCCGGCTCGGCGCACTGATGCGGCAGCTGGCGCGGGCGGAATACACGATCGCCGACGCCTATCTGGCCGGGCGGATCGACCGGGCCGAGGCGACCCGGCTGCTCATGCGCTATATCCTGTTCAGCGAGGCGCGGGCGGCCCAGCGGGTGCGGTTCATCGACGTCAACCGCAGCTATGTCATCAACTACGGTCTCGGCCGCGACGTGGTCCAGGCCTGGGTCGAGCGGCAGGGCCCGGACCGGTGGCAAGGCATGGAGACGCTGCTGGCGAGCCAGATCCTGCCGGTGGATCTGATGGAGTGAAGGGGTGGCTAGTGGCTAGTGATTAGTGGCTGGCCGGCACCTGGGCGATGGCGCGGATTGCGCCGCCCTTCCGCGATCAGGGAAGCCTCAATCATTAGCCACTAGCCACTAGCCACTAGCCACTGGCGACACCGCCTCACTGCGCCAGCATGCCGCCGTCGATCTTGAACTCGGTTCCGGTGACGAATTTGGATTCGTCGGAGGCGAGGTAGAGGACGCAGTACGCCACGTCGTCGGGCTCGCCGATCCGCTTCAGGGGGATGCCGCGGCTCAGGCGCTCGTGGGCCTTGGTCTCGTCGCCGCCGGCCATGGCGATGAAGGGGTCGAGGATGGGGGTCTTGATGAAGACCGGGTGGACCGAGTTGCAGCGGACGTTCCACTCCATCTTGGCGGCCTCGAGCGCGACGGTCTTGGTGTACATCCAGACGCCCGCCTTGGTGGCGTTGTAGGCGCCCATGCCCGGGGCGGCGGCGAGGCCGGCGATCGAGGAGATGTTGATGATCGAGGCCGGCGCCGAGGCGCGCAGGTGGGGCATGGCGTGTTTGCAGCCCAGCATGATCGACAGCAGGTTGATCTCGAACTGACGCTGCCAGGAGGCGACCGTGTCCTGTTCGACGAAGGTCAGGCCGTCGCCGACGCCGGCGTTGTTGACCAGGATGGACAGGCCGCCCATCGCCGTGACGGCGCCGTCGATGACCGAGACCCACTGGTCCTCTTTCGCGACGTCATGCTGGAAGGCGAAGGCCGCGCCGGGGAGCTCGGCGTTGATCGCTTCGGCGAGCGTCCGCGCGCCCTCCAGATTGACGTCGGTGACGGCGACCTTCGCGCCCTCGCGCGCCAGCATCCAGGCCATGGCCTCGCCCAGCCCGCCGGCCGCGCCGGTGATCAGGGCCTGTTTGCCCGCGACGCGTCCCGCCTTGCCCGTCATCATTTCGCTCCCAGCCCGGCCGCGGCCGTGTCGATGAACCGCGCCATGTCGATATCCCTCTGTGTGACGCCGTCCGCGTCGTGGGTGGTCAGCAGAACCTCGACCCGGTTGTAGACGTTCGACCATTCCGGATGGTGGTCGACCTTGTCGGCCAGCAGGGCGATGCGGGTCATGAAGCCGAAGGCGGCGTTGAAATCGGCGAAGGTCAGGCTGCGGGTGATCGCGGGGCGGTCGCCCGCATGCGCGCGCCACAGCGGCAGGCCTTTCAGAGCTTCCGCAACGTCAATCCGGTCGGCCATGGCGTCCTCCTGTGCCCCCTCGCCGTATCGCGCCCGCCGGGGGTCCACAAGCGGTACGGAACGCGCGGTGAAGCTTTGGCGTTACCCAGCGTAACCATTCACGGCGGGAGTCGACCTTGGACAATATGTGGATCGCCGCCCTGGCGCTCGCCGACCGGCGCAGGATCGAACCCCATCTGCATGAGCGGCCCTTCGAACAGGGCCAGATGCTCTACGACGCCGGCGAGGCGGTCGAGGAGGTCTGGTTCCCGATGAGCGGGGTGGTGTCGCTGATGACCATCCTCGACGACGACCGGATGATCGAGACCGCCGCTATCGGCCGGGAGGGTCTGGTCGGCGTCACCTGCGGGCCGATGAACGCCCGCGCCGCCAGCCGGGCCATCGCCCAGGTCGAGGGCGTTTCCGCCTGCTGTCCCGCGGACGTCTTCGCCGACGCCCTGCAGGAGAGCGAGGCGATGCGCGTGGCGTTGGCCAAATTCACCGAAAGCCTGTTCGCCCAGGTCCAGCAGACCGCGGCCTGCAACGCCCAACACCGGCTGGACGAGCGGCTGGCGCGCTGGCTGCTGACCATCCACGACCGCGCTGAGAGCGACCGTTTCGACCTGACCCAGGCGGACATCGCCGGGATGCTGGGCGTACGCCGCGCCACGGTGTCCGAGGTGGGAACGCTTCTGGTCGACAAGGGGCTGATCCGCCGCGGCCGCGGCTGGGTCGAGGTCACCGACCGCAAGGCGCTGGAAGCCGCCGCCTGCGGTTGCTACGGCGCGATCCGCAGCCTGATGAAGGATCTCGGGGTGCCGCGCCCGAAAGCCGGGGCTCACTAACGGCTTTTCAAGCGGACATTTTCCGACGAACCTTGCAGACATGACAGCGCCGTCGCCCGAAAGTCGTCCACCCCGCCCCCTCATGCCCTCGGTACGTTGGCGTCGATGGGCTCCGCGTGCGGTGTTCGAAAGCCTGTTGATCGTCTTTTCCCTGATCCTGGCCCTGGGCCTGACCGATTGGGCGGAGGACCGGCGGACCGCCGAGCGGGTTCGGGAGGCGCGGGCCTATCTGGTGGCCGAGATCGCCGCCAATCGCGCGCTCCTGGTCGATGACCAGTACCTGCCCCACCACCGGCGGCTGAACAGCCTGTTCAGACAGGCGTCCGATGCCGAACGCCCGACACAACAACAGGCGATGCCGGTGTTTCAGGCCCTGTTCGAAACCGGCATCCACGTTGCGCCGCTGAGGGATGCGGTCTGGCGCAGCGCCTCGTCCAGCGGGCTGACGGCCAAGATGCCCCTGACCGAGGTATTCCTGCTCTCGGACATCTATCGTCAGCAGGAGCAACTCGGGCGGATGAGCGAAACCTTTGTAACCGGCATCCCGGCCTTGCTGGCCGGTCTTGAGAACGGTACGGGCGTCAAGGCGGCACTGACAGCCGTCAATCTGCATCTGGGCGACATCACCGCCTCGGAGGCCGGTCTGATCCGCCAGTATGACGCGGCCCTTGCCCGGCTCGATCCCGATGGAAGGCTGCGTCGCGAGGCCGCGACCCCGAGGCCCGGTGACGGCAGGGCGACGACGCGCTAGACCGCGCCCATGACCGACGCCTCCGCACCGACCGGCAAGACCTCATCCTTCGGCTTTCGCGACGTCGACGCGAAGGAGAAGGTGCAGCTGGTTCGCGGCGTGTTCGACAGCGTGGCCTCCAGCTACGACCTGATGAACGATCTGATGAGCGGCGGCGTGCATCGGCTCTGGAAGGATGCGGCGGCGGCGAAGCTGAATCCGCGGCCGGGCGAAACCATCCTCGACGTCGCAGGCGGCACCGGCGACATGGCGCGACGCTATGCGAAGATGGCGCGGGCGGCCCAGGAGCGGCGGGGGGGCGAGGACGCCTCGGTTATCGTCCTGGACTACAACGCCGAAATGATCATGGCCGGCGTCCAGAAGGGCGGCGAGCCGGAGATGCAGTGGTCAGTCGGCGACGCCATGGCCCTGCCGCTGCCGGACGCCTCGGTCGACGCCTATTCGATCAGTTTCGGCATCCGCAATGTGGCCGACATTCCCCAGGCCCTGCGTGAGGCGCGGCGGGTGCTGAAGCCCGGCGGGCGGTTCCTGTGCCTGGAGTTTTCGCGGCCGACGGCCTCGGCGATCCGCAAGGCCTATGACGCCTGGTCGTTCCACGCCATTCCGCGCATCGGCGGCTGGGTCGCGGGCGATCGGGACAGCTATCAGTATCTGGTCGAGAGCATCCGCCGCTTCCCCGACCAGCCGACCTTCAAGCGCATGATCGAGGACGCGGGCTTCAGCCGCGTGACCGTGACCAATCTGTCGGGCGGGGTGGCCGCCATCCATCACGGGTGGGCGATCTGACCAATCCCGCCGACTACAAGACGGCGCCGCCGCCGCCGCCGACCGAACCGGTGCGCCGCCCGGTCGAGGCGACCCTGCGTCTGCTCGGCTGGGCCTGGGTGCTGGTGCGCCACGACGCCCTCGCGCCGCGCGAGATCACGCCCCTGCTGCCGGTGTGGATCCGCTGGCTGGCGCATCTGCTGCATGCCTTCGCCGGCAAGGAGGGCCGCGAGGGCCGGCCGGGTCAGCGACTGGGCAAGGCGTTCGAACATCTGGGGCCGGTGGCCATCAAACTGGGACAGGTGCTGGCCACCCGCGCCGACATCTTCGGCATCGAGTTCGCGCGCGATCTGGGTCGGCTGAAGGACGCGCTGGAGCCCTTCCCGGTGGATCAGGCCCGGCGCGAGATCGAGCGGTCTCTGGGCCGGCCGGTCGAGGCCCTGTTCACCGATTTCGGCCCGCCCGTCGCGGCGGCGTCGCTGGCCCAGGCTCATCCGGCCTGGCTGGCGGACGGGCGCAAGGTGGCGGTCAAGGTGCTGCGGCCCGGCGTAGAGCGGCGCGTGGCGCAGGGGCTGGACTCCATGCGGCTGGCGGCGCGGCTGGCGGTGCGGTTCGTGCCGCTGGCGCGGCGGCTGGAGCCCTCGGCCTTCGTCGAGACCATCGCCCGGGCCTTGCAGCTGGAGCTGGACATGCGGCTGGAGGCGGCGGCCGCCTCCGAGCTGAAGGACATCATGGACAAGGACGTCGGGGTCGGCGGTCACATGACCGCGCCGGCGGTGATCTGGGACGGGGTCGGCAAGCGGGTGCTGACGCTGGAATGGGCGCCGGGCATGGCCATGACCGACCCCGCCGCCGCCGATCAGCCGGGGCTGGACAAGAACGCCCTGGCCGACAACGTCGTGCGCGCCTTCCTGACCCAGGCGCTGGATCACGGGACCTTCCACGCCGACCTGCATGAGGGAAATCTGTTCTGCCATGCGCCGGCGGAGCTGACGGCGATCGATTTCGGCATCGTCGGCCGCTTGGGGCCGGCCGAGCGGCGCTATCTGGCGGAAATCCTCTGGGGCTTCCTGAGCCGCGACTATGACCGCATCAGCCGGGTGCATTTCGAGGCCGGATACGTGCCGCCCGAGCATTCGGTCGAGGCCTTCGCCCAGGCCCTGCGCGCGGTCGGCGAGCCGGTCATCGGCAAGGCGGCGTCCCAGGTGTCCATGGGCCGGCTGCTGGGCCAGTTGTTCGAGATCACCGACCTGTTCGACATGCATCTGCGGCCCGAACTGATCCTGCTGCAGAAGACCATGGTCTCGGTCGAGGGGGTCGCGCGGCGGCTGAATCCCGATCACGATCTGTGGGCCGCGGCCGCCCCGGTGGTGGAGCGCTGGATCCGCCGTGAACTGGGCCCGCAGGCCCAGGTCCGCGACGCGATTGAGGAAATCCGCGCCACCCTGAAGGCGCTGGCGCGACTGGCGCAGAATCCGCCGCAGCCGCAGACGGTGGTCATTCGCGAGGCGCATACGCCTGCGTGGGTGGTTGTCTGTGTCACGCTTGCCATGACCGCGGCGGCGGCCGCCCTTGTTCTGTCGCTTTGGCCCTCCATCGTCTGATCCAGTATTTGGAGACGACCCCATGAAGCCGCTTTTGATCGCCGCCGCCCTGTTGCTCGTTCCCGTCGCGGCCCCGACGGCCGCTTTGGCTCAGGTCGCCGCCGCGACGATGCCCAACAGTTTTGACGCGCCCGCTCCGACCGCGCGCGCCGCCGCCCCGGCTATCGCGGCGGCTCCGACGCCCGCCAATCCCCGGGCCGAGGAAGTGCTGCGCGAGATCATCGCCGGCGCCCAGGCGGGCACCATCGACTATTCGTTGATGAGCGATGATCTGGCCGCCCGCATCCGGAGCCAGGAAGCCGCCATCCGTCCCCTGATCGAGGGTTTCGGACCGGTCCAGGCCGTTGATTTCATGGCCAGCCAGGATGGCGCGGACCTGTTCGCCGTGACCTTCAGCAATGCCGCGACCCAGTGGGTGATCGGCTTCAACGAAACCGACAAGGTCGCCGCCCTGCTGTTCCGCCCCGCGGAGTAGCGTCCCGTCCTTCCAGCTGGAGATCGCCATGCGCGACCGTCACGCCGCGGCGAAGCCGTCTACCCGTTCCGGTGCGCGATCGCTCGGGCTGGGCCTGCTCTGCGCCGCCGCCCTGTCCGGCTGCGCCGGTCCCGGTATGGGGCCGGGCGGTCCGTTGGGCGGTCCCGCCGAGACCCGGCCCGTGCCACCGGCCCTGTTCGTCAGCCCGTTCGGCGAGGTTTTCAGGGGGGCGCCGGGCGGAGACTGGCCGGTTGGAAACTGGTTCCGGGGCGCGGACGCCAATCTGGACGGCGCGTTGACGTACGAGGAATTCGCCGCTGACGGTGGTCGGTGGTTCGATCGTCTCGACACCGACCGCGACGGCCGACTGGGGCAGGCCGAGCTGTGGGCCTATGAGGCCAGCCTGAGTGAACCGGGCGGCGGCATGGGTCCCGGCGGAGGCGCCCGCGCAGCCGGACCCCGGCCGAGCGGGGCAGCCCTGGGCCTCGCCCCGCCCCAGACCGGCGGCGGAAGCAATATCCGGCGGCGCGGCGGGCCACGCGGGCCCCAGGGTTATGGGATCGTGGCCGAGGCCGGCTTCTTCAACCTGCCCCAGCCGGTCAAGGCCGCCGATGTGAACGTCGACCAGCGAGTCACGGCCGAGGAATGGACGGCGGCGACCCAGCGCTGGTTCCTGGCGCTGGATACGGACCGCGACGGCCGGTTGACGCTGGCCAGCCTCCCGAAGACCCCCCTGCAACTGCGGGCCGAGGCGCGGCGCTAGTCTTCAGAGCCGGGGCGACCGCGTCCGCTCTTGATCGTCGAGCGTTTCGCCTTGCCCTCCAGCCGCCGCTCCTTCGAGGCGCGGGTGGGCTTTGTCGGCACGCGATAGACCGGGGCGACCGAGGCCTTGTCGACCAATCCCTGCAGCCGTTCGATGGCGTCGGCGCGGTTGCGTTCCTGGGTGCGATAGCGGACGGCGGTGATCAGGATGACGCCGTCCAGCGTCAGCCGACTGCCCGCCAGCTTCATCAGCCGCGCCCGCACCGGCTCGGTCAGGGACGGTGAATTGCGGGCGTCGAACCGCATCTGCACCGCGGTCGAGACCTTGTTGACGTTCTGCCCACCCGGCCCGCCGGCGCGGAAGAAGCGGAATTCCAGTTCGCTTTCCGGGATGACGGTCACCGGACCACCCGTTTGGCCCGGACCACGGCCTGGTCCAGCGCCTGCAGGAAGGCGGAGCGGTCCTTCGGTCCGAACGGCGGCGGGCCCGAGGTGGCGACGCCCATGGACCGCAGATGCTCGCCGACCATCCGTCCGGCCAGGGCCGAGCCGATCGAGTCGGGGGTGAAAGGCTGGCCGTTGGCCTTCAAGGCCTGCGCCCCGGCCTTGAGGCAGCGGTCGGCCAGCGGAATGTCGGCGGTGATGACGATGTCGCCCGGCCCCGCCCGTTCGGCGATCCAGTCATCGGCGATGTCCGGGCCGGCGTCGACGACGACCTGCTCGATCCATTTCTCGCGCGGGGTGTTGATCCAGCTGTTCGAGACCACGAAAACATGCAGGCCGTAGCGCGCCGCCACGCGATAGACCTCGTCCTTCACCGGACAGGCGTCGGCGTCGATGAAGAGGCGGGGGGAAGCGGACATTGAGGAGGGATGAGGGATTAGGGATGAGGGATGAGGAAGGACGGACCGCTCATACCTCGAGCGCCAGACGCATGGAACCTGACCCCTTATCGCGGTTCCTTTCCCCTAATCCCTCATCCCTCATCCCTTACCGGCTATACGCCGGCGGCATCGCCCCCTCGCCGCCGTCGCGGTAGCGGTCGCGGAGCAGGAACTGGCGGCTGGTCGGGGCCTGTTCGGCGCCGCCGATGAAGATGGTCTCAGCGTTGCTGAGCGGCTCCAGCGGGTCGCCGGACCAGATCACCACATCGGCGGCCGCGCCGGCGCGCAGTTCGCCGAACTGGCCGGCCATGCCGAAGATGCGGGCCGGATTGACGGTGATGGCCTCGATGGCGGCGTCATAGGGCAGGCCGTGCGAGACCGCGTTGCCGGCGTTGTAGCGGGTCTCGCGGACCCGGTGGGAGCCGTCATTGCCCTTGATGGCGATGACCACGCCCGCCGCGTCGAGAACGGCCGCGTTCTGCATCCGCGCCGCCCGGGTCTCGAGGTTGCCCGGCAGGTTGGAGATCGGGTTGAGCAGGACGGGTACGCTGGCGGCGGCGATCTGGTCGGCGACCAGCCAGCCTTCCTCGGCGCCGTCGAGGATGATGCGGACCCCTTCCTCGCGGGCGAGGCGCAGGACCTGCTGGATGTCGGCGGCGCGGCGCACGGTGACGATCAGGGGCATGGTCCCGTTGGCGACGGGGATCAGGGCCTCGAGATCGGCGCGCGACAGGCTGAGATCGCGCAGGCCGGCGCGATGATAGGCGGCGCGGTTGCGGGCGTAGAGGCGGACCTCGGCCAGGGTTTCCTTGAACTGGGTGAACTGGGCCCCGCGGGCGCCGCCGGCGATGCCGGCTCCGGCCTCGCCGAAGGGAGCGACCATGGCGACGCGCGACCTGACCAGGATGTCGGTCCCGGCCGCCAGATGGATGATGGCCGCCTGTCCGGCGAACAGGCCGGGTGACTGCAGGCCGCCATGGCCGACGCCGGCGAAATCGCTGTCGTCATGGGCATGGCCGCCGCCCCCGCCGCCCGGATGGCCGGGGACGACGACGGCGCGGGTGATGCCGCCGAGGCGGGCCACCGGCAGGGTGAAGGACCAGGGATCGAGGCCGTAGCTGACGTCGAACGAGGCGCTGATGGTGTTGGCGCCGTTGGTCAGGTCGTCCGAGCCGCCGACGGAGGAGATCTCGGACCCGCCGAGGCCGCTGTCGACCGCGACGAAGCCGGGCGAAACGACCTTGCCGCGGGCGTCGATGATGCGGGCGCCCGTGGGCGCGGCGCCGGTCCCGACCGAGACGACCCGGCCGTTCTGGATCACGACGGTGCCGTTCTCGATCACAGACGTGCCGGTCAGCACCCGGCCGCCGGTGATGGCGGTCAGGGTCTGGGCGAGGGCGGGGGTGGCGACGGCGGCCATGCCAAGTATTGCGGGAATGGCGGCGCCGAGGATGAGGCTCTTGAGGCGCATCAGCGGGCTCCCTGCAGGACGTTGGCGGCCGGAAGGCCGAAGCCGGGCTGGCCCAGTTCGAAGTCGGACAGGGGCTGGTAGGCCGGGTTCATGCGGTCGAAGGCCAGGCCGCCGTCGATGAAGACCTGGTCGGCGCGGGCATAGACGCTGAACGGATTGGCGCTCCAGATCACCACGTCGGCGCGCTTGCCGGCCTCCAGCGAGCCGGTCTGGTCGGCGATGCCGAGCGAACGGGCTGCATTGAGGGTGATCCAGCTGATCGCCCGCTCTTCGGAGATGTTCATACCGATGCGGCGGCCGGCGGCCAGGGCGGCGGCGGCCTCCTGGTTGAGGCGCTGGGTCAGTTCGGCGTCGTCGGAGTGGATGACGGCGCAGGAGCCCGCAGGTGCGTCCACGAGGGCGGCGTTGGCCTCGACCGCGTCGAGCGCCTCCATCTTGAAGCCCCACCAGCCGGTCCACATGTCGGCGCAGATGCCTTCACGGGCCAGCAGGGGCGCGATCTTGTAGGCCTCGATGGCGTGGTGGAAGGCGGTGATCTCATAGCCGAACTCATTGGCGATATCGATCATCACCGCCATTTCGTCGGCGCGGTAGCAGTGGTTCTGGATCAGGACCGAACCGTCCAGCACGCCCGCCAGGGTCTCGAGCTGCAGGTTGCGGGTCGGGGGCGAGCCCTCGCCGTCCTCACGCCACTTGTCCCATTTGGCCTTGTACTCGCGGGCCGCGATGAAGGCGGCGCGATAGCCGGCGACATTGCCCATGCCGGTGGCCGGCGAGCTGTTGCGGCCGCCGTAGACGCGCGAGGGGTTCTCACCACAGGCCATCTTCAGGCCGTAGGGGGCGCCGGGCATCTTCATGCCCTGCATGGTCACCGACGGGATGTTGCGGACGGTGACGCCGCGGCCGCCGAACAGATTGGCCGAGCCGGGCAGGATCTGGAGGGTGGTCACGCCACCGGCGCGGGCGGCGTTGAAGCCGGGGTCCTGGGGCCAGATCGAATGTTCGGCCCAGACCTGGGCGGTGTTCGGGTTGGTGGCCTCATTGCCATCGCTCATCCCCGATACGCCGGGCGAGGGATAGACGCCGAGGTGGCTGTGGACGTCGATGATGCCCGGGGTCACGAACCGGCCGCGGGCGTCGACGACGCGGTAGCCGGCGGGAACGGGGGTCGAGGCATCGCCGACCGCGGCGACCTTGCCGTCGGTGACGATGACGACGCCGTTCTCGATCTTCTGGCCGGCGCCGGTGAAGACCGTGCCGCCGACGATGGCCATGTTCTCGCGCGGCAGGCCGCGATAGGTCGACGGGAAGGGGTCAGGATTGGAGGCCTGGTCGAGACCGCGCGCCAGCGGCTGCCGCGCCTCGGCGCTGGACGAACCGTCGGCGGCGGGCGCTTCATCGTCGCCGCCCATGGTGGCGCAGGCCGAAAGGGCCAGTGAACCCGCCAGTACGCAGGCGAGGGTGGCGAGGCTGGAGCCCCGCAAGGCGTGGAATCTCATCGGACGCTCCCCTGAGACGCCCGGGCCCGCGAGTGGGGGGCGTACGTCGGGGCGGATTACAAAAGGGTCCGGCGTGATCCGTCAAAGCCGGAAACATTACAGATCGGTAAGGCGGGCTTTCGCTTCGTCTTCGGACAGTCCCTCGATCACCAGAATCTTCGTCCGGGATTGCCCGCCACGCTGGACGGAGACGGCCGATCGGGGCAGTCCGAGCGCCTTTGCGAGCAACCGGACAAGGGCCTCGTTCGCCTCACCCTCGATCGGCCGGGCCCGCACCCGGACCTTGAGGACGGGCCGCCCCTCGGCGTCCGCGTCCCAGCCGTCGATGCGGTCAGAGGCGGCGCCGGGGGTCAGTTTTACGGCGAGACGCGCCATGAGGCTTGCCTGATCAGGCGGGTTTCGCCCGGCCCCTCAGCGACAGGCAATAGAAGAAGGTCACCGCGATCCCGAGCATGATCGCGCCGCAGCCGCCGATCAACGCCACCTCGGTTGGAGCGAAGGCCCACAGGCCGGCATAGACCAGCCCGCTGAGCGCCATGGACCAGCCGCCTACCCGTTGGGCCTGCCGGGCGCGGGGGCCGGGCGCGATGGTCTTGGGCATCCGGTTTCCAAACCAGGCGACCATGAGACCGGTCGCGCCGAGGACCAGCCGGGTGACCGTGTCCGCGTCGATATAGCCGAGGTTGCGAGCCCCGGTCGCGCCGAGCGCCAGCACGATGATGCCGACGCCCCAGCCGAGGTCCGCGATCACTTGCTTCTTCATTTTGCAGGCTCCTTTTCGGGCTCCGACGCTTCCGCGCCGAGGCCGAATGAATGGACGAAGCCCAGCAGCGCTTCCTCGAGCACCGAGAGCTTCAGATGATAGATGACGGACTTGCCGGCCTTCTCGGCGTGAACCAGGTCGGCCTCCTTCAGCACCGCGAAATGGGCTGACATGGTGGGTTTGGAGACATCGAACTGATCGCTGAGCTCACCCGCGCTCATCGGCCCCTTCTGCAACAGCTGCAGCACGCGGCGGCGGGTGGGATCGGAGAGGGCCCTGAAAACCTGACTCATGCTGAGACGTTTAGCTAATCGTCGAAATGAGTCAAGAGGCTTTGCTTCGGACAGGATCGGCGCGCGCCTGCTCCTTTGTCCGGAAGCTTCTCGCTTGTCATCCCGGCCGAAGCGAAGCGAAGAGCCGGGACGCTCGCGCCACCCCAGACATTCTTCCCGGACAGCCCTCTTGGGCTGAGCCGGGAGACAGGTTGAGGTCACACCGGTGGTGACTCTTTCAAACAGCCGTTCCGAGGCAGCCCTTCTTCCGGCTCAGCCCTGCGGGCTGTCCGGAAGCGATGGTTTCACCGCGCGGGCCGTCCCGGATCGCCGCTTTGCGGCGTCCGGGATGACAATAGGGTCGTGGGTAAGAAGGCCTTAGCCCAGCGCCTTCATCAGCTCCGGCACAACCGTCTTGTAGTCGCCGACGATGCCGTAGTCCGCGACCTGGAAGATCGGGGCGTCGGCGTCCTTGTTGATGGCGACGATGACCTTGGAGTCCTTCATCCCGGCCAGGTGCTGGATGGCCCCCGAGATGCCGATGGCGATGTAGAGGGCCGGGGCGACGACCTTGCCGGTCTGGCCGACCTGGTAGTCGTTGGGGGCATAGCCGGCGTCGACGGCGGCGCGCGAGGCGCCCACGGCGGCGCCCAGACGGTCAGCCAGCGGGTCCATGACGGCGTGGAATTCCTCGGCGGAACCGAGGGCCCGGCCGCCGGAGACGACAATCTTCGCCGCGCCGAGTTCCGGACGGTCCGACTTGACCATTTCCTCGCTGACGAAGGCGGCCTTGCCGGCGTCGGCGCCCGCGACGGTCTCGACCCTGGCCGAGCCGCCTTCAGCGGCGGCGTCGAAACTGGTCGGACGGACGGTGATGATCTTCTTGCCATCCGACGACTGCACGGTCTCCAGCGCGTTGCCGGCGTAGATCGGGCGCACGAAGGTGTCGTTGGAGACGACTTCGACGATGTCCGAGATCGGGGCGACATCCAGTTTCGCGGCGATGCGCGGCATGAAATTCTTGCCGTCGGTGGTGGCCGGCGAAAGGATGGCGTCATAGCCGCCCGCGAGGCCGACCACGGTCGCCTCGACGGCCTCGGCCAGCTGCTGACCCAGACCGGCGCTTTCGGCCAGCAGCACCTTGCGCACGCCGGCGATCTTCGCGGCGGCATCGGCGGCGGCCTTCGAGCCCTGGCCGATGACGAGGATATCGACGTCGCCCGACAGCTTCAGCGCGGCGGTGACGGTCTTGTGGGTGGTGTCGCGGACGGATTCTCCGTCGCGGTCAGCGATAACGAGAACGGCCATTACAGGACCCCCGCAGTCTTGAGCTTGGAAACCAGTTCGGCGGCGTCCGCCACCTTGATCCCGGCCGAGCGCGTCGGCGGGGCCGTGACCTTCTTCACCGTCAGACGCGGCGCCGTGTCGACGCCATAGTCGGCGACCGCCTTGACCGCGATCTCCTTCTTCTTGGCCTTCATGATGTTGGGCAGGGAGGCGTAGCGCGGGGTGTTGAGGCGCAGGTCCACCGAGACCACGGCGGGCAGGGTGGCGGCGACCGTCTGAAGGCCGCCGTCGACCTCGCGGGTCACGGTCGCCTTGCCGCCGCCGATGACGATCTTGCCGGCGAAGGTGGCCTGGGGCCAGTCGAGCAGGGCGGCCAGCATCTGGCCGACCGCATTGTTGTCGCCGTCGATCGACTGTTTGCCCAGCAGGACCAGATCCGGCTTCTCCTCGTCGACCACCGCCTTGAGCAGTTTGGCGACGGCCAGCGGC
>NZ_DDRM01000031.1:0-122 GCF_002343105.1 Brevundimonas sp. UBA2416 | reverse complement strand
GCAGTTTGGCGACGGCCAGCGGCTCGAGGTCGGCGTCGGACTGGATCAGCAGGCCGCGGTCCGCGCCCATGGCCAGGGCGGTGCGGATGGTTTCCTGGGCCTGGGTCACGCCGATGGAGACG
>NZ_DDRM01000017.1:0-9584 GCF_002343105.1 Brevundimonas sp. UBA2416 | reverse complement strand
TACTTGAGCGCCGACGAGACGAGCGTAGGCCAGACAATAAAGAACGGCCCCCGGAGCGATCCGGGGGCCGTTTTGCTGTGTGGTGTTTGGACGGCCCGGCCTAGAGGCGATCCAGAGCCCGGCGGAGACTGGCCCCGATCTCCGCGGCCTTGGCCTTCAGCGCCGGGTTGTCTATGGCCGCCATCGAGGCGGCCGGGTCCACGGCAGCGACTTCCGCGCCCGATCCCGACGGCAGCTGTTGGACAATGACGTTGCAGGGCAGCATGACGCCGACCTTGTCCTCCTGCATCAACGCCTCATGCGCCGCCTTCGGATTGCAGGCGCCGAGGATGACATAGGGCCGGAAATCGAGGTCCAGCTTTTCCCGAAACGTCTCGGTGACGTTGATCTCGGTGATGATTCCGAAGCCTTCAGCCTTGAGCGCGTCGCGCGTGCGGGCGACGGTCTCCTCGAACGGGCGGTCAGTGGTCGTGCTGTAATAGTAGGGCATGCGAATTCCTCTCGGCTGCAGTCAACGTCCGGGAGGGGGCCGACGTTGCCCGCATTGGGGGTGGGTCAGATAAACCGCACCACTACGCCCGGCCTGACCCCGGCGGCCAGCTGTTCGGCGTCCCAGTTGGTCAGGCGGACGCAGCCGTTCGAGGCGGTCTTGCCGATCTTTGACGGATCGGGCGAGCCGTGGATGCCGTAGGTGTCGCGTGACAGGTCGATCCAGACGGTGCCGACCGGGTTGTTCGGGCCGGCCGGGACCACGATCCGCTCGTCGCCGCGGTCGTAGCTGACGCGTTCGGGGTCATAGGTGTAGTCCGGCTCGTTCGCGACGCCGACCACGGTCACCGTGCCCGACGGGGCGGGCCGTTCGCTCGAGCCGATGGTGGCGGGATAGAAGGCCAGCAGGGTTCCGGCCTCGTCGAAGGCGCGGGCCGAGCGCTCGGTCTTGTCGATGACGATGCGGGCGACGCCGGTCAAAGGCGTGTCGTCGACCGCAGGGACGACGAGCGTCTGGCCCGCGCGCCGGAAGTCGACGCCGGGGTTCAGGCCCTGAAGCAGGGCCTCGGTGACATGGAAGCGTTCGGCCAGTCTTTCGAGGGCGCTGGTGAAATTCGTGCCTGCGCGTGCGGTCTCGGCGAGATCGTCTCCGGGCGGGGGGCTGAACGGCCCGGCGATGTCGGCGGCGGTGAGGGTATATTGCGCCATGACGGGGCCCGCATCGGCGGCGGCGAGCGCCTGCAGCAGGGCGGCGTCGGCGCCGCCGTCCTCGCCGAGGTCATTGGCCTTGCGCCAGGCGGCGATGGCTTGGCGGGTGTTCTCGCCGCCGAGGCCGTCGATCACCCCCGGCGAGAAGCGCGAGCGGTCCAGCAGGATCTGCAGCCGGACCATGCCGGGGTCGGGCGCGTATGCCGGCGTCGGAGCGCCTTCGGTCGGCGGGGTGGCCGGACGCAGGTCCGGCCGGGGCAGGCCGGCCTCGATCTGGGCAGCGGTCAGCAGCGGTCGCGGAGCCGCGGCCTCGGGCGGCGGGGCGGGAGCGGGCTCTGGCGCGCCGCAGGCGGCGAGGGTGAGGAGGCTGGCGGAGGCAAGGATCAGGCGAAAGGACATGGGATTCCGGTTGGTTGCGGTCCGGTCCCAACCCCTCACGTTCCCGCCTGTTCCAGCACAATTCCGGCACGTGCGCCGCGGTCAGGAGTTCGGCTTGCCGGTCGCCGGGTCAGTGGCGGTCTCGCCGGAGTTGGACGAACCCTCCGACCCCTTCGGCTCGGTGGCGGGGCGGGGCGGCGCGCCCTCGCGCGCGGGGGTGCGCTGATCCTCGGTCTCGATTTCACGATTGTCGGGTCGGCCGGGTGTGGACATGGGAGCTCCGCTGGATTGTCTGCAACGGCAACGCCTGCAGCGACCCAAGGCTCCGCACAGACTTCGTTCACCATGAACGCTCACCGGCCTGAAACGGGCGCGGGGTTAGACCTTGGGGGAAGGGCGGTCCGTCACGGGTCGCCGAAGGACGGCTGCATGACTTCGCTGAAGGTGGACATCGTCGGGATCGATACGCTCGGCGAGGCGGAGTTGGCGGCGTGGCGCGCCATGCTGGCCGCCAATCCGGCGCTGGCCAGCCCCTATTTCCGGCCGGAGTTCGCCCGGGTCGCCGGGGGCGTCAGCCCGAGGGCGGCTGTCGCGGTCTTCTCGCGCGGCGGCGAGACCGTCGGCTTCTTCCCGCATCAGCGGCGCGGCGGGGCGATGCAGCCGCTGGCGGCGCCGATGAACGACTATCACGGCGTCATCGCCCGTCCGGGCATGGCCCCTTCGCTGGAAGAGGCTGCGGAGGTGTTGGGCGCGACCCGGCTGAACCTGACCGCCTGGGTCGGGCCGACCGCGCTGGGCGAGGGTCGTCGCACGGTCCAGGTCGAGCTCGGCGACGACGGTTATGACGGCTGGTACGCCGAACGCAGGGCGTCGCATGGCAAATTCTTCAAAGACAAGGAGCGCGCCCGGCGCAGCATGGAGGCCGAGCTGGGGCCGCTGCGCGTCGAACGGGACCTGCGCGACCCGGCGCTGCTGGACTGGCTGATCGACCTCAAGCGCGACCAGTACCGGCGGACGGGCCGTCACGACATCTTCGCCTGCGGCTGGACCGCAGACCTGCTGCACGCCCTGCTCAAGGAAGAGGGCGAGGGCTTCGGCGCCTCCATGGCCGCGCTGTGGGCCGGCGACCGGCTGACGGCGGTGGAATATTCGCTGCACGCCGGCGACCAGTATCACTTCTGGTTCCCAGGCTATGAGCCCAGCCTGTCGCGCTGCTCGCCGGGCATACTGCTGAGCATGGACACGATGCGGATGGCCTCGGAGTACGGCTATCGCACCTTCGACTTCGGTTTCGAGGGCGAGCACTACAAGAAATATTTCTGCAACGGCTTCAAGGAGGTGCGCGAGGCCGTGGTGCTGCGGCCCGGTCTGGGCGCGGCCATGAGCCAGGCCGCGGTCGGCGCGCTGAACCTGGCCGGGGGCGACCGCGGTGACCGGCTTCGCACCAGCGTGCGCCGCCGCTGGGCCGCCATCGAGGCCTGCGAGACCACGCCGTCCGCCCGCATGATGGGCGCCATGCAGGCGGCGGGCGCCGCCCTTGCAAAGGTCCGCGCAACCGCCAACCGCGTTCCGGCCTGAGACAGATGAAGAGCAACATCCAGACCCGCACCCGCTATTCCGGCCCGATCGCCGAAGCCGCCGTCCATCCGCACAGTCTGGTGGAGCAGGGCTTCGCCTCCGACGAGGCGCTGGCGGCGGTGCTGGACCGCTATCCGGCCGAGCTGTTCGACATCAATCTGTACGACTACGACGACGAGGGTCAGGTTTCCCTGCGCACGGGCGCGCGCGGCAAGCTGGACGGCGCCGGGCTGCTGGCCGCGATCCAGCAGGGGCGGCTGTGGTGCAATCTGCGCTCGGTCGAGACCGGGTGGCCCGAGCTGTGGGCCGCCGCCATGGGCGAATTCGGCAAGGTGCAGGGGGCGTATGCCGGCCTGCGCGCGGTGAACGCCTCCGGCCAACTGATCCTGTCGTCGCCCAAGGCGCGGGTGCCCTATCATTTCGATGCGGCGGGGGTGGTGCTGTTCCATATGCGCGGGCGCAAGCGGATCTTCGTCTATCCGGGCGACGAGGCGCATCTGGCCGAGATCGACATGGAACAGGTGGTGTCACGCCAGACCACCGAGGAACTGCCCTATGTCCGCGCCTTCGAGGCGGACGCCCAGGTCATGGATCTGGAGCCGGGGCAGGCCCTGACATGGCCCTTCTATGCGCCGCACCGGGTCGAGAACCTCGACCGGTTCTGCGTGTCCCTGTCGATCGAGTTCCAGACCTGGCCGACGCGCTTCCGCAACGGGGCGCTGTTCACCAATGCGGTGCTGCGCAGCCGGGGCGGACGACCGCGCATGACCGACCGCATGGCGACGCCCGAACTGGCCGCGCGCTGGGCCGCCTCGATTGCGCTGAAGCGGGCCGGGGTCCTCAAGAGCCGGCTCGCGACCTTCGAGCGCGACTTTGTGCCCGAGGTCGGCGTCGAGGACGGGGCCGGTGCGTTGCGCGGTTGAGGGCGCGGCGGGCCGTTCCTTACAACGAAGTCATGACCTCGATTTAAAGTGACTTGACGACGGGGCGGTCGCACTTTCCGGGCACAGTCCGGAGAGGGAACCCGTGTCATGAAACCCGTTATCACATCCGCCGTCATCGCCGCCGCCGCCGCCGCCGCCGTCATGGCCGCACCGGCCTTCGCAAAGGACGGCCCCGAGGTCGAAATCCGCCACGCCGTGGCCCGCGTCGCCGTCATCGTTGAGGACCGAACCGACGTCGTCGTCGAGGTCGAGCAGGGCTCCTCCGGTCTTCCGGCCATTCAGATTTCCCGCGTCGGCAATGAGGTCCGCATCGACGGCGGCCTGCGCCGCCGGGGCTTTCTCAGCCGGGGCGACGGCATCCGCGACTGCCGGTCCGGCCCCGACAACGCCCAGCGCCCCGGCGACGGCGCTTCGGTCGAGGTCCGTGACCACGGCCGGATCAATATTTCGGACGCGCCGATGATCGTCATCCGCACGCCGCGTCAGGTGGACGTTTCGGCAGGCGGCGCGGTGTTCGGCTCGGTCGGACGGGGCGCGGCCTCGGTCGAGCTCGGCAACGCCGGCTGCGGCTACTGGAATGTGGCCAATACGGAGGGACCCGTGTCGCTCAGCATCGCCGGCTCGGGCGACATCCGCGCTGGAACCTCGACATCCCTCGATGTGAGCATCGCCGGATCGGGATCGGCCCGGGCGGGTGCCACCCGCGACCTCGACGTTTCCATAGCCGGATCGGGTGACGTCACGGTCGCGCGGATCGAGGGGCCGATGGGCGTTTCCATAGCCGGGTCGGGCGACGTCGTGGTCCGCGACGGAACCAGCCCCGACGTCGATATCAGCATCGCCGGCTCGGGCGATGTGAACTTCGGCGGCGTGGCGGTGGACGTTGATGTTTCGATCCTCGGCACCGGTGACGTGACCATCGCCCGCGCCACCGGCGCGGTCAGCCGCTCCATCGCCGGCAGCGGGGATCTTCGCATCGGCAACTGATCCCCCTCAGTCGCCGTGCGTGGGAAGGCCCGGGAGCGTGGAACCCTCCGGGCCTTTTTCCTTGCCTGCTCCTGGGCAGGCGCCCGACAAAAAGCCCCGGCGGATCGCTCCGCCGGGGCTTCTGTCTGTCAGCCTGCCGGGTCCTTACAGGATGCCGAGCAGCGAGCCGATGCCCACGCTCGACGCACCGGCGCCGGCGCGGTCGCGGGACTGCTGGCCGCCGCCGAAGGAGTAGCGGACGCCGACGTTGAAGCTGTCGACTTCCAGATCGATGTCGCCCAGATCCGAGCGGGCGTAGCCGGCGGTGACCGAGAACGGCGTGGCGCCGATGTCGTATTCCGCGCCGAGGCCCCAGGTCCAGGCGTCCACGTCCGCATCGTCAACCGAGTCATAGGTGACGCCGGCGTTCAGGCGCAGGCTCGGGGTGACGTAGAAGGCCGCGTCGCCGCCGGCCGTCCAGATCTCGACGCCGTCGACGTCGGTGTAGGCCACGACGCCGGACAGGGTCGCATTGGCGAGGTATTTCTGGGCGCGGAAGCCGCCGGTCCAGGCCGTGTCGTCGCCCGCGTCAGAAGCGGCCACGAAGCCGCCGAGGCGCATGTCCGAACCGAACATCCGCGACAGGCCGACCGAAGCGGCGCCGGCGGTGTCGTCGTCACCCAGGAACTCGGTGTTGGTGACATCGGCGGCGAGGGTGACGGTCCATTCGCCGAAGGCCGGCATGGCGGTGACGCCGTTCAGGGACCAGCTTTCGAGGTCGGCATCGCCGAGGGGGGTGTCGAGGCTGGTGTCAGTATAGCTGACGCCGATCGAGCCGGCCGGACCGTCCTGGGCCAGTGCGGGGGCGGCGGCGAGCGTTGCGATCGCGGTCGAGAGGAGGATGAGGGATTTCATGGCTTTTCCTTCTTGGGCGGCGTCGGGGAGTCGCGCCGCCAGACCGCCCGGCTATCAGCCACAATCCAAGCTGGGCCATTACAAACCCGTCATAAAACAGCGACTTGTGACGGGTGTGTCGACCCGGATACGCATTGTGGCGCCCCTGCGGCGATCAGGCGGAGGGATAACGGCGCACCTTGTCTTCGCCGTCAGAAACCGGAGGGATCGGGGCAGGGCGCCCGGGCCTAGGCTGGCGCTCTTCAGGTGGAGAATCGGCCATGAAAGCCTTCAGTCCCGCGCTTGGCGCTGTCCTTCTGTTGGCTGCAGCCGCGCCGGCGACAGCCCAGACGCCGCCGGAAGCCCTGACCTGGATGGTGCTGAACGAGATCAACAGCGCCTGGTTCGACCGGACCGAGCCGCTCAACCGCCCGCCGCTGGTCACGCGGGTTCCTGACGGGGTGATCCGGCCGGTCGATGTCACCCACGACGACAAGCCGGACTGGCTGGTCGACTATACGGACTCGGGTCTGACGTACTGCGGAACGGGCGGCTGCCTGCGGACCCTATATGTCAGCGACGGCGACGACTATCTGATGGCGTTCGACGAGCAGACCCATACCTTCGACCTGTCCCGGCGGGGCGGAGAGACGGTGATCGAGGCCGAGGTCCACCACATCTTCTGCGGTTCAACCGGCGATGACTGCGCCTTCGCCTGGACCTGGGACCCGGCGCTGAAACAGCTGGTTGAACGCCCCACCGCCGCCGGGGTCAGCCTGCTGGGCAATGACGGGGGCTTTGCGCCGATCGGCGAGCGCGAGAGCAACCGCCCGATCGAGGATCGGCTGCCGGCCGAACTGTCCGAGGTCTGGCATGGGAACCGCATCACCTGCCCCTCTACCGACGATGACGGCTTCCGGGTGTTCCGCCCCACGTTCAAGGAAGTGCCCGACCTCAACGGCGACGGCCGCCGTGACTGGTTGGTCCGTCTGCCCGATCCCTGCCCGAGGGATGTCTATGAAGAGGTTCAGGCCCGCCCGTTCAGCGTCTGGCTGACCGGCGCGGACGGGAGGCTCAGCGAGGCCTGGACCTCGGAACCGGACCACTGGGCGATGATCGACATCGCCACCACGCCCGCCTCGTTGGTCAGCAACCCGGCTTGCGGGACTGAAACGGCCTGCCCGAACCGACGTTTGCGGTGGGACTCCCGGTCATCGACCTTCGTTTCCGTGGATTAGGCGTCTGGCGAGGCTCCGACACAGTTTCGCCGCTTGACCAAATCGGAATCGGCGGTCATAAGCCCCCACTCTTGTTGGACCGGCTGTGCATCCCGCGTGTTTTGGGGATGCAGACGCGGTTCGCAGGAACGACCTGAGACCCTGTTCTTTGCAGTGACCCAGGACTTCAACGGCCTTCGCGGGTGACTGCGTGGGCCGATCGTTTTTGCGGACGTGCGTACTCTGAAGACCCTCGCGGTCTGAAGACTCCGGTCTTTGAAATGGTTCACAGGGACGCAGGTTCGCCTGCTTGGGAAATACGACCGATATGGATCAAAGCATCCGCATCAGGCTCAAGGCCTTCGATCACCGCGTCCTCGACTTTTCGACGCGCGAAATCGTCAACACGGCCAAGCGCACGGGCGCGACCGTTCGCGGTCCGATCCCGCTGCCGACCCTGATCGAAAAGTTCACCGTGAACCGCTCGCCGCACGTCGACAAGAAGTCGCGCGAGCAGTTTGAAATCCGCACGCACAAGCGTGTCCTCGATATCGTCGACCCCACCCCGCAGACTGTGGACGCGCTCATGAAGCTCGACCTGTCCGCCGGCGTGGATGTCGAGATCAAGATTTAATAAGAAAGAGGCGGGATCCGATGCGCACGGGCGTGATCGCCAAGAAACTGGGTATGACGCGTGTCTTCGCTGAAGACGGCGCGCATGTTCCAGTCACGATCTTGCAGCTGGATGGCTGTCAGGTCGTGGGTCAGCGGACTCAGGAGCGGGACGGCTATGTCGCCCTGCAGCTGGGTGCTGGCTCCAAAAAGGCCAAGAACACCAACAAGGCACAGCGCGAGTCGTTCGCGAAGCTTGAGGTGGAGCCGAAGGCCTATGTCACCGAGTTCCGCATCGATGCGGACGCCATGATGGATGTGGGCTCCGAGTTCTCGGCTGACCATTTCGTCGCCGGCCAGAAGGTCGACGTCCAGGCCGAGACCATCGGCAAGGGCTTCGCCGGCGCCATGAAGCGCTGGAACTTCGGCGGCCTGCGGGCGACCCACGGCGTCTCGGTCTCGCACCGTTCGCATGGTTCGACCGGTCAGCGTCAGGACCCGGGCAAGACCTTCAAGGGCAAGAAGATGGCCGGCCACTACGGCACGGAAGTCGTCACCACCCAGAACCTCACCGTGTTCCGCGTCGACGTCGAGCGTGGCCTGCTGCTGATCAAGGGCGCTGTCCCCGGTCACGAAGGCACCTGGGTCAAGGTTCGCGACTCCATCAAGAAGGCCCGTCCGGCCGACGCTCCGTTCCCCGGCGGCGTCAAGTCCAAGGGCGGTTCGGCTGCTGCGGCTCAACCGGCTGAAACGCAGGCTGAAGAGGCCCCGGCCGTCGAGACCACCGAAGGCGGTGAAGCGTAATGAAACTCTCGGTCATCAAACTCGACGGCAAGGCCGCCGGTGACGTCGATCTGTCGGACGCCGTTTTCGGCATCACCGACATCCGCGGCGACATCCTGGCCCGTTACGTCAACTGGCAACTGGCCAAGCGCCGCGCCGGCACCCACAAGGTCCAGACCCGGAACGAGAACTCTCGCACCGGCAAGAAGATGTACAAGCAGAAGGGAACCGGCGGCGCCCGTCACGGTTCGCGTCGCGCCCCGCAGTTCGTCGGTGGTTCGCGCGCCTTCGGCCCGGTCGTTCGCGACCACGGCTTCTCCCTGCCCAAGAAGGTTCGCGCCCTGGCCCTGCGTCACGCGCTGTCGGCCAAGGTCGTCGCCGGTGACCTGGTCATCGTGGACAACATCTCGCTGAAGGACGCCAAGACCGCCGGTCTGCGCGAAACCCTCGGCAAGCTGGGCTGGACCCGCACGCTGATCATCGCCGGTCCGGAAGTCGACACGAACTTCGGCCTGGCCGCCCGCAACATCCCGATGGTCAACGTCCTGCCGAACGCCGGCCTGAACGTTTACGACATCCTGCGCGCGGACAAGCTGGTGCTGACCAAGGCGGCTGTTGAAGCCATCGAGGCCACCTACGCCGACTACACCCCGTCGCGTCGTGAAGCCGAGGCCGCCAAGGCCGCCAAACCGGCTGCCAAGACGAAGAAGGAGGCCGCGTAATGGCTGGCGCCAACCCCACCGTAAAACACTACGACACCATCCTGGCTCCGATCATCACGGAAAAGGCCACGATCCTGTCGGAGCAGAACAAGGTCGTGTTCCGGGTCTCGGGCACCTCGACCAAGGATGAGATCGCCGCTGCGGTCGAAAGCCTGTTCAAGGTCAACGTCCTGAAGGTCAACACCCTCGTCCAGAAGGGCAAGACCAAGCGCTTCCGCGGCATCATGGGCCGTCGGGTCGACATCAAAAAAGCGATCGTGACGCTGGCTGAAGGCCAGTCGATCGACGTCACC
>NZ_DDRM01000002.1:73282-78018 GCF_002343105.1 Brevundimonas sp. UBA2416 | reverse complement strand
GGCCAGCACCCCTTCGACATCCGCCACGGAGAGGGCCTCGGCCGCCGGAACCGCATAGAGGGCGCCGCCACCGCCGCCGCCGCCGCCGCCGCCACCACCACTGCCACCGCCACCGCTACCGCCGCTGGACGAGCCTCCCCCTCCGCCGCAGCCCGTCAGCAGCAGACCGGCCAGCGCCGCCAGAACCAGTCCCCTCGCCCGCCGGGTCATCGTGCGCGCCTCACGGCGGTCGCGACGCCGCCCATGGCGCGCCTGAACTCCTGCGGTCGGTAGCGGTTGGGATCCCGCACGGCGGCATAGGCGCGGTCGATATCAGACCGCATGGCCCGCACGGCGCCCGCCTCGATCTGCCCCTGTGAGACGAGGGCGTTCAGCAGGGTGTCGACGGCCATGACCGCCTGGGCCCCGCCGGAATAGTCGGTGTAGCGCGGGGCCAGCGCCTCCCCCAGCACATCCTCGAGGATGGCGAAGGTGTCGGCGCGGCTGAACGGGCTGGAAGCAAAGCTCGCCGAGAGCTGTCCCGCCGTTCCCGCCAGGCGGCGGGCGGCTTCGACCGCCCCGGCCCGATCAGAGCCCAGGGCCTGATGGAAGGCGCGCGAGTCCGTCTGGAACCGCTGCGCCAGAGACGCCGGCGCGGTGCGGGCCGCGGCGGCCAGCATGATCATGTTCTCATCGTTGAACGGCGGCGTGCCCATCGGGATAGGCCGCCCCGGATTGGCCTCGACCAGCAGGGGCGCGTTCGGCTCGTCCGAGATCGGCCGGTGACAGCTGTGACAGTCGAAAAAATAGAGCTCGGGAAAGACGCCGTTCCCGGCCCGGCCCGTATCGCCATAGACGGTCAGGATGCGCTGCAGGGCCACGGCCTGGCCGATGGCCCAGAGCCGCGCGGAATCCATCGTCGCCTTGCGCTGCACATAGTCGGCGTCGACATCGTGATGCTGCTGGAAGGCAGTGAACAGTTCCAGCTCGAATGACAGGCGCGGATGGCCCGCGCTCATCATCTCGTGGGTCACGAACTGGTTCGGCTTGTCACTGCCCCAGTGGCAATCGAGACAGACATTGGCCCGAACCACCGGATCCTCCAGCGGAGTCATGCCGCGCGCCACATTGTCGGCGTGGCTGACGCCGACGGTATAGTGGCTGGCGATCCAGCCGCCGGAAGGGCCATGGCAGCTCTCGCAGCCCACGCCGTCCGAGACCTGGAACCGGGCCCCACGGGCCGCGGCGGGCTCGGCGTGGCAGCCCAGACAGGCCGGGGCGTTCTGCGCCGGGCCCAGGCCCAGCCGGCGCGTGATCGACTGGGCGCGCGCATAGGTCAGGGTGCGCCAGGCCCGGCTGTGTGACCCGCCGGGGCCTGTGGGGTCCTGCCAGCTGACCAGTTCGTTCTGGCGCACCACCGCGCCGTCAGCGGCCTGACGCCCGTGGCAGGTCGATCCGGCGCAAGACGCGACGCCCTCGTGCACACCCGGCGAAGACAACTGGGTTGCGGAAGCCTTTGAAGGCAGGACTGCGCCCACGCCGACGCAGAGCGCCAGGAACAAGGCCAGGCTCACCCAGACCGCGACAGGGCGGATACCACCCACGCTGATCGTCGTCGTGTTCAATTGGTCCCCGCTTCCCCCGTCGACCCACTTGCGCAAGTTCGACAGAACGACGTTAGCACCAATCATGACAAGCTGTCAGCCGACTCCCCCATGGCCAGAAGCCACGGTTCTCCTGACCTAGTCCTCAGGCGTCCAGCGCCGGATCAACGTCCGCGCCCCGACGCCCGGACGAGATTCAATCAGGGCGGTGCGCACGGCGCGGACTCCGCCCTGGTCGACGTCGATACGGACAGCGAAATAGTCCGTGCGTACGGTGACCTGGTCGCGCACGCCCGGGTCAACCTGCAGGCTGTTGAGGGCCGGCTGGCGCCAGAAGCCGGCTGGATCCGACCAGCCTCCCGTCGGACGGGCCGCGATCACGGCCCGGGCGTCGGGCAGGCTGAGCGACCCGCCCGTGAGCATGACCAGGAGCGGCGCATTCGCCGACGTCAGGGTGTTGACGTTGATCGGCGAGCGGTCGGTCGGCAGGGCGCACAGATGGGGCCGCAGCCGGTCGTAGGCGTCACGGTCCACGCCGCGCACGGTCCGCAGCTCGGAGACCTCGGCCAGAGGCACGCCGCCTGTCCGGTAAGGCTCGGCCAGCCCGGCATAGGCGCTGTCCTCGGCGCCCCGGGAGCGAGCCGTGGTGTCGCTATCGATCCAGTCGATCAGACTGTCCGTGATCGTCTCCATCCTCTGCGGATCGACCCCGACGGCCCGCCCGAGCGCCAGCAGCTGCACCTCCCCGACCGGCCGGACCGCCAGCCGGTCCCCGGTCCAGGCCACCACGCTGTTCAGGTTGAAACAGGCCTGACCGTCACGCACCGTCGCGGTCAGCGTCCCTCCGTCGATCGGCAGGGTGATCGCGCGTCCGTTCCACTCGGGCGTCAGCGGGGTCCGGTCCGCATCCAGCGCCGTCAGCCGCTCAATCCTTCGCCGAGCCAAAGTCTCCGCGCCATCGGCATACCACTGCGCCTGGGCGCCGGTTTCGGCATTGGTCGTGCGCCGCACCGAAAACCGGACATCGTCCAGTACGGCAACCGCCACGACAGCCATCACCGCCACCAGCAGCAAGACGGCCAGAAGCGCCATGCCCTCGCGATCCCGAAGCGGCCCGCCTCTCATCGTCCGCCCCCGATGAGGAACAGCTGCGACAGCCGGCCATATCCCTCCACCGTCAGTTCGAGGCACACCGCGTCGGGCGGGCCTCCGGTCGGCCCGGGAATCGGGGTGGGCGTCTCGCGGCCGTCCTGAATGAAGGTCACGGTCAGGTCCGACACGCCGGTCAGCAGCACTTGGGACGGTCCCGGGCGCGATCCATCCAGAAAGGGCGACACCCGGCGTTCCAGCCGATCTCCGACGACGCTGTACTCAACCCGTTGCAGGGACGACCGGCCCGTGTCCCCGGCATTGCTCCAGCCGGCGCGGGTAACGACCAGAACAGGGTCGCCCGGAGCCGTTCCCCCCGCCAGGGCCAGGGGATGTGGCTCACCGTTCCGGTCGCGCGTTCGGCGGTTCGTCGCCTGACCGAGGTCGGCCTTCAGAAGGCTGCGCGTTCGCTGCAATGCGGCGGTGCGGTCGGTGGCCGCCCGGACCACAAACCGGTTGTCGACCGAGACGGACAATACGGCCGCACCCGCGGAAGCGATCAGGCCGAACAACATCAGTGCGACCAGGGCCTCGACCAGGGTGAAGCCGGACCGGGCGGTCGCCGGGGTGAACATGATCTTCGCCGCCCCCTGTCCTGACGTCTTTGCGATTACACCCTGCCGCCCCTCAGCGCACAATCCCGACTAGCACCCCGGCCGATTTCAGACGAACCCGGCCGACTGTTTGATCTTGCACTGCAGCAAAATATGTAACATTGTTCGTTGTATGCAGGGTTTGCTCGCGCTGCACGGACCGAACAATGCTCAAATCCATGAAATGCCTGCTGAAAGGGCACGTCTACGTCGACAGCCGTAGCCAGCCCGGAACCCGTGTTTGCGTCCGTTGCAAGGATCGCAAGCCGTTCGAAGGCCTCACGCCGCCGTCCAGCAGCAGCGCCGCGACAGACAGCGCCACGCCTTCAAACGGCTGAGCGCCGGCGCGGGTCAAGCCGCCGGCTTTCCATGCCCTGACTCAGACCAGCCGGCTCTGCACCAGGGCCGCCTCGATAAAGCCCGCGAACAAAGGATGCGGTGCGAACGGGCGGCTCTTCAATTCCGGATGATACTGGACCCCGACGAACCACGGATGATCCTCGCGCTCGACCGTCTCGGGCAGGACGCCGTCCGGCGACAGGCCGGCGAAGATCAGGCCGCCCTTCTGCTCGATGGCGTCGCGGTAGTTGATGTTGACCTCATAGCGATGCCGGTGGCGCTCGCTGATCGTGGTCGAACCGTACATCTGCGCGATCCTCGACCCCGCCTTCAGCGTCGAGTCATAGGCCCCCAGCCGCATGGTCCCGCCCATGTCGCCGCCCTGCTGGCGCAGGACGCGCTGGTTCCCCTGGGTCCATTCGGTCATCAGGCCGACGACGGGCTCGGTCGTCGGGCCGAATTCGGTGGATGAGGCCTTGGGATAGCCGGCCAGATTCCTGGCCGCCTCGATCACCGCCATCTGCATGCCGAAACAGATGCCGAAATAGGGGATCTTGCGCTCGCGGGCGAAGCGGGCCGCCTCGATCTTGCCCTCTGAGCCCCGCTCGCCGAAGCCGCCGGGCACCAGAATGGCGTGAGCCGCCTGCAGGCGCGCATCGCAGGCCTCACGGTCGCCCTCGAAGGTCTCGGCCTCGACCCAATCGATGTTGACCTTGACGTTGTTCGCCACACCACCGTGGTGCAGGGCCTCGATCAGGGATTTGTAGGCGTCCTTGAGGACCGTATATTTGCCCACTACGGCCACGGTGACCTCGCCGTCCGGCTGTCGACGGCGTCGCGCGATCTCTTCCCACATGGTCAGGTCCGGCGCCGGGGCATCGGCAAGTCCGAAATGCGCCAGAACCTCAGCGTCCAGTCCCTCGCGGTGATAGTCCAGCGGCACGGCATAGATGTCGTCGGAATCCATCGCCTGGATGACGCCGCTCTCACGCACATTGCAGAACAGGCCGATCTTGCGCTTTTCCTCCGGCGGGATCGGGAATTCGCAACGGCACAGCAGGATGTCCGGCTG
>NZ_DDRM01000002.1:72729-72996 GCF_002343105.1 Brevundimonas sp. UBA2416 | reverse complement strand
GGCAGGCCCTCGATGTCGCCGACCGTGCCGCCGATCTCGACCAGCACGAAGTCCACTTCCTCGCCGTCATCCGTCAGGGCGGGAGTCAGGCAGAAGGATTTGATCTGGTCGGTGACGTGCGGAATGACCTGGACCGTGGCGCCCAGATAGTCCCCGCGCCGCTCCTTTTCGAGGATGGTCGAATAGATGCGGCCGGTGGTGATGTTATCCGACTTGGCGGCCGACACCCCCGTGAACCGCTCATAGTGGCCCAGGTCGAGGTCGGTC
>NZ_DDRM01000002.1:34425-72599 GCF_002343105.1 Brevundimonas sp. UBA2416 | reverse complement strand
CCCAGGTCGAGGTCGGTCTCGGCGCCGTCGTCCGTGACGAAAACCTCGCCATGCTGATACGGGCTCATCGTGCCCGGATCGACGTTCAGATAGGGGTCGAGCTTACGAAGGCGAACCTTGTAGCCGCGCGCTTGCAGGAGCGCGCCGAGAGCGGCGGATGCGAGGCCTTTTCCCAAGGAGGAAACCACGCCGCCGGTGATGAACACGTAACGGGCCATGGGAGATCACCCTACCGCTGATTCGGGCGGCAAACTGCGGAGACTTTGAGGGCGGGAGAGGAAGGCGGGGATAAGCTCCCCGCCCATCCTAATTTGCGGGAGCCGGCTGGGCCGGAGCCGGGGCGGCGGAGACGCCCGACAGGCTGGATTCCAGATCCTGCAGCGACGGCGCGGCCGGTTGCGCAGGCGCCGCCGGATCAACGGCCGGCGCTGCGTCCGTCGTCGTCGGAGCGATCAGCTCGCCCACGGCGTCGGCGTCGACGATAGAGCGGTTGGAACGCTCAACGTTGCCGAGAATGGTCAGGCCGATCGCGCAGGCGAAGAACAGGGTGGCCAGAACCCATGTCGTCTTGGTCAGCAGATTGCCTGCGCCCCGCGCGGTCATGAAGCCAGACGGCCCGCCGCCCATTCCGAGGGCGCCGCCCTCCGAACGCTGAATCAGGATCACGCCGGCAAGCGCGATCGAGATGAGGATCATGGCGACGAGGAGAATGGTCTGGAGCATGGCAGCCGATATGTGTGGCGCAAGGCGGCGCCGATCAAGCGGCGGCGTCTAACATTGATGCGGGACGGGAGCAAACGTGCGGTTCACGCCCCGCGGATGATCCCGAGAAAATCCGCCGCCTTCAGCGAGGCGCCGCCAACCAGGGCGCCGCCGACTTCCTGCGCCGCGAGGATTTCGCGGGCGTTGTCCGGCTTGACCGAGCCGCCGTACAGGATCGGCGTCGCGGCCACGCCCAGCCCCAGTCGCTCGATCATCGCCGCGCGGACGGCGCGGTGGACTTCCTCGATCTGCTCCAGCGTGGGCGTCAGGCCGGTGCCGATGGCCCAGACCGGTTCATAGGCCACGGCGAAGTCCCGGCCGGCCAGCGCCAGCGGCAGGGAGGCCATGATCTGGCTGCGCACCACCTCGACGGCCCGTCCCGCCTCGCGCTGCTCCAGTGTCTCGCCGACACAGATGATCGGCGACAGGCCCGCGGCCAGGGCCGCCTCGGCCTTGGCCGCCACCAGGGCGTCGGTCTCGCCATGCCCCTGACGGCGTTCGGAATGGCCGAGGATCACCAGCGTCGCGCCGGCATCCTTCAGCATGGCCGCCGAGATATCGCCGGTGAAGGCGCCGTGGGTCTCGGCCCGGCAGTCCTGCCCGCCAATCTCGATGCCGCCACCGGCCGCCTGCGCCATCCGCTCGATCAGGGTCGCGGGCGGACACAGGGCGACGCGGCAGGCCGGAGCCGCCTCGGCCAGCGCGGCGCGCAGCGCCGCCACCTCGTCCAGGCTCGCGCCCAGACCGTTCATCTTCCAGTTTCCGGCGATCAGTTTTGCGGATTTCATCATCCGCGCTTTCTATGCGGCGCCTTCCGACAAGCCAAGCGTCTCCCTCCCCCGAAATGGGGAGGGAGGGCGAAGCGCAGCGGAGCCCGGGTGGGGAACGCCAGTCCCGCACCGCCGGAGCCCGGCTTCACACCTCCCCACCCGGTCGCGTCGCGACCACCCTCCCCATAAAGGGGTGGGAGAACCGACCCGGCGTGGCCCAACAATCATGCCATCGTCTTGCCGTGCGGGGCGCTGACACCCTATAGGCCAAGCAGCACCCTTGCCGCTGATCCGCCAGGACCGACCATGCTCACCGCCTTCCGTACCTTCGCCAAATCGAAATGGGCCATCGGCCTGCTGGTCCTGCTGGCGCTCGGCCTGGTGGTCACCGGCGGATCGCAGATGGATGTTCTGGCCAACCTCGGTCCGAAACATGTGGTTTCGGCCGGCGACCGCAACTTGAGCCAGGTGGAGTTCCGCGGCGAACTGGACCGTATCCGCGAGCAGGCGCAGCAGCAGGCCGGACGGGCCCTGACCTTCGAGGAGCTGATCGGCGAAGGCGGCCTGCGCCAGTATCTGGAGCAGAAGTCGCAACAGCTCGGCTTCGTAAACTGGGCCTGGAAGGCCGGCATTCGCCCCGGCAAGGAGCTGGTCCTGCGCCAGATCCGGCAGGCTCCCGCCTTCTTCGACAGCGTCACGGGCCAGTTCAGCGAGGAGCAGTATCGCACCGCCCTGGCGGAGGGGAACGCCACGCCCGAGATGTTCGAGGCGCAGTTGCGCGACCAGTATTCCACTCAGCACTATGGCGCCGCCCTCGGCGCCGGCATGCGGTTGCCGCGCATCTATGGCGCCATCCTCGCCAGCCAGGCGCTTGAGACCCGCGACGCCCGCTGGTTCACCGTTACCCAGGCGATGGCCGGCACTGCGGGTACGCCGACCGACGCCCAGCTGACCGCTCTCATGAACCAGAACGCCGATCAGCTGCGGATGCCTGAGTCCCGCACCGCCTCGGTCGTGCTCTTCGACGATGGCGCAACCGGCGCGGTGGCGCCGACCGAGGCTCGTATCGAGGAGCGGTTCAACTTCCGTCGCGACGCCCTGTCGCTGCCCGAGAGGCGCACCTTCGTCACCCTGACCGCGCCGAACCGCGCCGCCGCCGACCGCATCGCCGCCGCCCTGCGCGCCGGTCAGTCCCCGGCCGAGGTCGCCCGCGCCAACAGCATCCAGCCCGCCGAATACAACGACACGCCGCGCAGCGCCCTCGGCGACCCGGCTGTGGCCGCCGCCGTCTTCGGTCTGGCCGCCAACCAGGTGTCCGCCCCGGTCCAGGCCGGCGTGGGCTTTGTCGTGGCCAAGGTCACCGGCATCCAGCCGGGCCGCGCCGCGACCCTGGCCGATGTCCGCGAACAGGTGATCGCCGAGCTGCGCGCCGAGGACGCCCGCGCGTCCGTCTATCGCCGGGTCGAGGCCTATGAGAAGGCGCGCCAGGACGGCAAGACGCTGGACGTCGCCGTGCGCGAGGTCGGCGCCCGGGTCATCCAGATTCCGCCGATCCGTCAGGACGGCAAACTCCGCAACGGTCAGGACATCAATCCGGCCCTGCCGCCGCAACTAATCCAGACCATGTGGAGCCTCAGCAAGGGCGCCGAGAGCGAAGTCGTCGACATGGGACAGGGCCAGTATTTCGTGGTCCGCCTCGACGACATCCTGCCCGCGGCCCTGCCGCCCCTGGCCGGCATCCGTGAGCCCCTGGCCCAGCAATGGGTGCTGCGCGAGAATGCCCGCCTGCTCAGCGCGCGCGCCAACGCCCTGGCCGCCCGGGTGCGCGGCGGCGAGGACCTGGCCGCCGTTGCCGCCTCGGTCGGCGCCACCCTGCAGACGGGAACCGGCCTGAACCGCCAGTCCGCCGAACAGAACGGCCAGGGCGTCATCGCCGGCGTGTTCGGCAGCGGCCGCGGCCAGCCGTTCTCGCAGCAGAACACGGTCGACACCTTCGTCATCGGCCGCACGGACCGCATTGCCGCCGCGGTGCCGGCGCTGGCGGCTCCGGTTGCTGAACAGTTCCGTCAGCGCATGGCCGGCGACCACGTCAACGCCGTCGGCGAGACAGCCATCGCCGCCGCCGCCGCCCGCAGCAAGGCGGAGTTCGACGAGCCGCTGGCCCGGACGTCCCTGGGCCTGCCGGCCGAAGCGCCCGCCGCTCCCGCATCGCCGGGCGCCGCGCCGGCTCAATGACGACCGGCGGCGAAGGCGGCTTCGCCGATTTCGAGCGCGGCTGGTCGCAGGGCCAGCCCCAGGTCGTCATCCGCCGGCTGGTGGATGACCTCGAGACGCCGGTCTCGGCCTTCCTCAAGGTCGGGCACGGCCGCACCCACGCCTTCCTGCTGGAATCGGTCGAGGGCGGCGCCGTCAACGGCCGCTATTCGATCATCACCCGCGAGCCGGATGTCGTCTGGCGCTGCCGTGGCGGCGCCGCTGAGCTGGCGCGAGGCGATGACATCACCGCCAACCGGTTCAGGCCTGAAGCCGCCGACGCCCTGACGTCCCTCCGCGCTCTGATGGCGGCGTCGCGGTTCGACCTGCCGGACGGCCTGCCGCCCATGGCCGCGGGCCTGTTCGGCGTGTTCGGCTATGACATGGTCCGCCTTCTCGAGCCGCTGGGCGCGCCCAATCCCGACCCGCTCGACCTGCCCGACGCCGTCCTGACCCGTCCCTCGCTCGTCGCCATCTTCGACTCTGTCAGCCACGAGATCGTGCTCGTCTCGGCCGCCTATCCCGACAGTGGTCTGAACGCCCGGCCGGCCTTCGACGCCGTCGTGGCGCGGTTGGACCAGTTCGAGGCCGATCTGCGCCGGCCATTGCCGGCCCTTCCCGCCCCGCGCGAGACCGCGATCGAGCCCTTCCGTTCGCCTGTCGGGGACGCCGACTTCGCCGCCATGGTCGGCCGGGCACAGGACTATATCGCCGCCGGCGACATCTTCCAGGTCGTGCTCAGCCATCGGTTCGCAGCACCATGGGCCGGCGAGCCGTTCGCCTTCTACCGCTCATTGCGGCGTCGGAACCCGTCCCCCTATCTGTTCTATCTCGACTTCGGCGACTTCCAGCTGGCCGGGTCCAGCCCGGAAATCCTCGTGCGCCTCAAGGACGGCCGCGTCACCATCCGCCCCCTCGCCGGCACCCGACCGCGCGGCGAGACGCCCGAGGCCGACCGCGCACTCGAGGCCGAACTGCTCGCCGATCCCAAGGAGCGGGCCGAGCATCTGATGCTGCTCGACCTCGGCCGCAACGACGTCGGCCGCGTCGCCGCCCCCGGCACGGTCGAGGTGATCGAGAGCTTCCGCGTCGAACGCTACAGCTCGGTCATGCACATCGTCTCCGAGGTCCAGGGCGACGCCCATCCCGACCTCGACGCCGTGGACACCCTTCTGGCCGCCCTCCCCGCCGGCACCCTGTCCGGCGCGCCCAAGGTCCGGGCCATGGAGATCATCGACGAGCTGGAGAGCGAGAAGCGCGGCGTCGGTTACGGCGGCGGCGTCGGCTACATCTCCGCGGGAGGCGAGGCCGACATCTGCATCGTGCTCAGGACCGCCCTGTTCGCCGACGGCAAGATCCATGTCCAGGCTGGCGCCGGCGTCGTCGCCGACAGTGATCCTGCCGCTGAATATGCCGAAACCCTCGCCAAGGCCCGCGCGCCCATGCGCGCCGCCGAGGACGCCTGGCGCTATCCGTTCGGAAACCGCTAGGGCTGGGAAGAGGCCGCCGTCTCGTCGAACCGCACGCCCGGCCCCAGCACCATCACACCGGCCATCAGAACCGCCGCCATCGCCGCCAGGGCGGCCGCGCCGAGGGCCGCATAGGGGCTGGGCCGCGTCGTGGACGGCGTCAGCAGGGTGCGCGCCTTGGTGATGCTGTTGTGCGCCATGGAACTCCCCGATCCGAGCGGGCAGGTTCGGGCGGGTTCGGTTAACGAAGACTTACCGTCACAGCGGCTTGGCGCGGCCACCGGCAGCCCCTAGAAGCCGCTCCATGATCCTCGTCGTCGACAACTACGACAGCTTCACCTGGAACCTCGTCCACTACCTCGCGGAGCTGGGCGCGGAGACGCGTGTCGTGCGCAATGACGACCTGACCGCCGCCGAGGCCTGGGCGCTGAAGCCCGAAGCCGTCCTGCTCTCGCCCGGCCCGTGCACGCCCAACGAGGCCGGCATCTGCCTCGCGATGCTCGACACCGCGCCGCTGGACATGCCGATCTTCGGCGTCTGCCTGGGCCATCAGGCCATGGGCCAGGCCTTCGGCGGCGAGGTGATCCGCGCCAAGGCCCTGATGCACGGCAAGACCTCGCCGATCGAGCACGACGGCCGCAGCGTCTTCAAGGGCCTGCCCTCGCCCTTCACCGCCACCCGCTACCACTCACTGGCCGTCCGTCGCGAAACCCTGCCGGACGTGCTCGAGGTCACCGCCTGGACCGCTGACGGCGAGATCATGGGTCTGGCCCACAGGACCCGTCCGATCCACGGCGTCCAGTTCCATCCCGAGTCCATCGCCACCGAACACGGCCACGACCTGCTCGCCAACTTCCTCGATCTGGCCAACGTCAAACGCGCGGCGATGGTCTGATGGCCGACACCTTCAAACCCCTCCTGGCCAAGCTGGTCGACGGCCGGATCCTGTCGGCTGACGAGGCGCACGCCTTCTTCGCCGCCTGCCTGCGCGGCGAACCGACTCCGGCCCAGGTCGCCGCCGCCGTCACCGCCCTGCGCATTCGCGGCGAGACGGTCGAGGAGATCGCCGCCTTCGCCACCGCCATGCGCGAGGCCGCGCGGACGCTCGACCACCCCTATGACGCCATCGACACCTGCGGCACCGGCGGCGACGGCCAGCACACCTTCAACATCTCCACCGCCGCCGCCCTGGTTCTGGCCGGCGCGGGTCTGAAGGTCGCCAAACACGGCAACCGGGCCATGAGCTCAAAGTCCGGCTCGTCCGACGTCCTGTCGGTGCTCGGCGTCAATCTGCAGGCCAGCCCGGCCCAGCAGCGCCGCTCGCTCGACGAGGCCGGCATCGCCTTCCTGTTCGCCCCCGCCTACCACGGCGCCATGCGCCACGTCGGGCCGGTGCGGGCCGAGATCGGCTTCCGCACCGTGTTCAACCTGCTGGGCCCCCTGTCCAATCCGGCCGGCGCCAGGCGCCAGGTCATGGGCGTCTATGACCCGCGCCTGCTCGAGCCGCTGGCCGAGGTGCTGGGCCGGCTCGGCGCGACCCGCGCCTGGACCGTCCACGGCCAGGGCCTCGACGAACTGACCACCACGGGCGAGACCGAGGTCGCGGAATGGAAGGACGGCGCCGTCCGCCGCTTCACCGTCGCGCCCGAGGACGCCGGCCTGCCTCGCGCCGACCTCGCCGACCTGCGCGGCGGCGATGCGGAAGAGAACGCGGAGGCCCTGCGCGCCCTGCTCGAAGGAGCGAAGGGCGCCTATCGCGACATCGTCCTGCTCAACGCCGCCGCCGCCCTCGTCGTCGCGGACCGCGCCGCTGATCTGACCGAGGGCGCGGCCCTGGCGGCGGCGGTCATCGACGATGGCCGCGCGGCGAGGGCCCTCGCCGATCTGGTCGAGGCAACCAACACCGTCATCGAGGAAGACCCGGCGTGAGCGACGTCCTGGCGTCGATCGCCGCCTACAAGCGCATCGACGTGTCCGCCCGCAAGGCCGCGACCTCGCAGGACGCGATCGAGTCCTTGGCGCGCACCGCATCGCCCCCGCGCGGCTTCCGCGCCGCCCTCGAACGCCACGTCGAGCGCACCGGTCGCCCCGCCCTGATCGCCGAGATCAAGAAGGCCAGTCCGTCCAAGGGACTGATCCGCGCCGACTTCGACCCGCCCGCCCTCGCCCGCGCCTATGAGCGCGGCGGCGCGACCTGTTTGTCGGTCCTGACCGACGGCCCCAGCTTCCAGGGCGACGACGCCTTCCTCGTCGCCGCCCGTGACGCCGTCGCCCTCCCCTGCCTGCGCAAGGACTTCCTCGTCGATCCCTGGCAGGTGGCCGAGAGCCGCGCCCTGGGCGCCGACTGCATCCTGATCATCCTCGCCATGATCGACGACTCACTGGCGGAGGAGCTTCTCTCTGAGGCCGGGCGCTTCGGCATGGACGCCCTGATCGAGACCCACGACGAGGTCGAAATGGCCCGTGCCTGCAAGCTGGGCGGCGATCTGGTGGGGATCAACAACCGATCCCTGCGGACGTTCGAGGTCGATCTGGCCGTCACTGAACGCCTCGCCATCCTCAGCCCCGTCCGCGCCCTGCTGGTCGCCGAGAGCGGCATCTTCACGCCCGACGACGTGCAGCGGGTTTCGGACGCGCATGCGCAGGCGGTGCTGGTCGGTGAGAGCTTGATGCGGCAGGCGGACGTCGAGGCGGCGACGCGCGAACTGATGCAGTAACCGGACCTTAACCGGAACAGCACAGGAACACCCTGTGGACGTTTGCGGTTTGTTCCGCTAGCGTTCCTGCAACGGGATTCGTCTTCGAGGTCGCCATGCTCACGCGCAAACAGCACGAACTGCTGATGTTCATCCACGAACGGATCAAGGAGACCGGCGTCTCCCCCTCGTTCGACGAGATGAAGGAGGCGCTCGATCTGGCATCCAAATCAGGCATCCACCGGCTGATCACGGCGCTTGAGGAACGCGGCTTCATCCGGCGTCTGGCGCACCGCGCCCGGGCGCTCGAGGTCACCAAGATGCCGGATCAGGCCACGGCGGGCGCGCCGCGCGGCCGGGCGGGCTTCGCGCCTTCGGTGATCGAGGGCGGCGGCCGCCCGATGGCCGCCGAACCGGCCAATGACACCCGAGAACTGTCGCTGATGGGCAAGATCGCCGCCGGCACCCCTATCGCCGCCATTGAGCATGAGACGGCCCGCTATCCGGTGCCCGAGGCCATGCTGGGCGCGGGCGAACACTATCTGCTCGAGATCGAGGGCGACTCCATGATCGAGGCCGGCATCCTCGACGGCGACATGGTGATCATCAAATCGACCGACACCGCCACCTCCGGCGAGATCGTCGTGGCCCTGGTCGAGGGCGAGGAAGCCACCCTGAAGCGGCTGCGCAAGAAGGGCGCTTCGATCGCGCTGGAGCCCGCCAACCGCAACTACGAAACCCGCATCTTCGGCCCCGACCAGGTCGAGGTCCAGGGCAAGCTGGTCGGCCTCATCCGCCGCTATCACTGACCCACGGCCGGTCGCCCCGCACCTCGGCGGACCAGACGGCGCGCCAGCGGTTGGCTGACACCGGCCCGTCCCGCCACAGCTCGACGGACCCGCCGCGGGCGTAGTCCGCGCCGTCCAGCACCAGCCGTCCCTCGCATGAGGCCGGCAGCACTGCGAGCGGCGCGCGCACGCTGACCACCGGCGCCGAGCGGCACAGCGCATCAACCTGCTCCAGCGATGGCGCCCGACGGCCCCACCACATCGCCAGCGGTCCGGCTTCGGGCTCCGCCGGCGCGCAGGAAAACCGCGTACAGACCCAACCCTCTGTCGCCCTCTCCACAGGCGCCACGCCCCGGCGGCGGGTCCAGACATCGACTGCGAACTGCCGCACGCCTGTCCGCACGACCACCGCCTCGCCGCCCTCGACCCAGGCTGCATTGGTCCCGCCGTCGCCGATCCACAGGTCCGGCGTCGGATCGCGCGGCCACAGCATCACGGCCGCCGCGAACGGCAGGCCCAGCCAGCGCAACGGGCCCCGCCACAGGCAGCAGAACAACACCCCGAGAAATGCGATGGGCAGGACGAAGCCGGGCGCGCTGGCCACCGTCCTGACCGCACCCGGCAGACCCGCCGTCCACTCGCCGATCGCCAGCATCACCCCGATCCCCTGCCCCGCCATCCACAGAAAGGGCCCACCCAGCCCCACCGGCTCCAGCAGGGCTCCGAGCGCCAGGAACGGCATGATGATGAAGTCGGACAGGGGCGCGGTCGCCAGATTGGCGACCAGTCCATACATGGCGGTGCGGTTGAAATGTTGCAGGGCGAACGGCCCCGTGGCCGCTCCCGCCACCAGACTGGCCATCACGGCGATCCCCAGCCAGGCGCCGGCACGCTGAACGAACAGGATCGGCCACGGCGTGGATATCTCACGCGGCCGCACGGGCCATGCCTCGACCAGCGCGACGAGCGCCGCCGTCGCCGCGAACGACATCTGAAAGCCGGGTGTGACGATGGCCTCGGGCTGGAGCAGCAGGACCACAAAGGCCGCCACCGCCAGCGCATGCATGGTGATGGCCTGCCGGTCCAGCAGCACGGCCAGAAACGCGATCGAGGCGGTGATCGCCGCCCGCTCGGCCGGCGGCGGATGCCCTGACACCACCAGATAGGCCCCGACCGCCAACAGCCCCGCCCAGGCCGCCACCTTCTTGCCGGAGACCCGCAACGCCAGCCACGGCCAGGCCGCAACCAGCAAACGCACCAGAAAGAAGGCGAACCCTCCGACCACGGCCATATGCAGGCCCGAGATCGACAGGATGTGCGCCAGGCCGGAATCCCGCATCACATCGACCTGCGCCGGATCCAGCCAGGCCTCGTGCCCGGTGGTCATGGCGGCCGCGACTCCGCCCGTCCGCTCGCCCTGCCGCGCCACGATCCGCTTCGCGAGGTCATAACGCAGCCCGTTGACCGCCATGGCCGCCCGGACCTCCCATGGCGGCGGCGACAGATAGGCAGGCCGCGTCTCACCCAGCGCAAAGGCGACCCCGCCCATGCTCTGGAAATACGCATTGCGGCCGAAGTCATAGGCCCCCGGGCTGGCCGGGGCAGGAGGTGGATTGAGGATAGCGAACAGGCGCACCGCCTCGCCCGGCTCCGGCGCCGCGCCGCGCACCGTGGCCCGCAGCCGCTCGGGCGTGTCCTCCGGCGCCAGTCCCTCGATGCGGACCGGCGCGACCACCACCCGTGGCCCGGCCGCACCCGGACTGTCGACATCGATGACCCAGCCCTCGACCACCGTCGGCCGGTCCATGGCCGGCGCGATCGGCGCCGCCACCGCATCGGTCCGCAGCTTGGCCACGGCGATCCCGAGAGCGAAACACGCCAACAGCATCAGCCCAAGCGTCCACACCCGCGCCAGCCCCATCCGACGCGCCCCGAACCAGAGTCCCGCCGCCAGCACGGCGCCGGCGATCAGCGGCCAGACCGGCGGCTCGGTCTTCAGAGAAAAATAGGCGGCGCAGCCGCCCCCGAAGGCCACCGGGGCCCACAGCCGCCAGCGCAAGGTCTGGTCGGCAACCTGTTCACGCAGGAAATCGCGGGCCCGCGCGGCGAGGCTGGGATTCACCGGCGCCGGCGCTATAACGCCCGCCATGACCTCCCCCTCCGACTCCAGACCCGCTGTCGTCACGCGTTTCGCCCCTTCGCCCACGGGTTCCCTGCACATAGGAGGCGCCCGGACGGCGCTTTTCAACTATTTGTATGCAAGGCGTCACAACGGGAAGTTTCTGGTCCGGGTCGAGGACACCGATCGCGAACGGTCCACGGACGGGGCTGTCAAAGCGATTTTCGACGGTCTGAGCTGGCTGGAGCTTTTCGCTGACGAGGAGCCGGTATTCCAGTACAGCCGCGCCGACCGCCATAGAGAGGTCGTCAACGACCTGCTGGAGCGCGGCGGCGCCTACCGCGATTTCACCTCGGCCGAGGAGACCGGCCGCCTGCGCGATCTGGCCAAGGCCGAGCGCCGGACCTTCGAGTCACCCTGGCGAGACCGCGAGCCGACCGTCGACGACCTGAGCCAGTCCCACGTCGTCCGCTTCCGCCGTCCCCTGCCCGGCAAGGTCATCGTCGAGGACGAGGTCCAGGGCACGGTCAGCTGGTCCAATGACGACCTCGACGATCTGGTCCTGCTCCGCAGCGACGGCGCGCCCACCTACAATCTCGCCGTGGTGGTCGATGATCACGACATGGGCGTCACTCACGTGATCCGCGGCGACGACCACCTGAACAACGCCGCCCGCCAGAGCCTGATTTACGACGCCCTCGGCTGGACCCGGCCGAGCTTCGCCCACATTCCCCTGATCCACGGACCTGACGGAGCCAAACTGTCGAAGCGGCACGGGGCCCAGGCCGTCCATGAATACGCCGAGATGGGCTATCTGCCCGAGGCCATGCGCAACTATCTGGCCCGGCTGGGCTGGGCCCATGGCGACGACGAACTGTTCAATGACGCCCAGGCGCAGGCGTGGTTCGACCTGACCGGCGTGGGCAAGGCGCCCGCCCGGCTGGACTTCGACAAGCTGGCCCACGTCAACGCCCACTGGATCCGCCTGGCCGACGACGATCGGCTGGCCAAGATGACGCTCGACGTCCACCTCGCCCGCGGCCACGCCCTCGGCCCGGACGACGAGGCCCGGCTGCTGCGCGCCATGCCCTTCATCAAGGACCGCGCGAAAACCGTCCTCGAACTCGCCGACCAGAGCGCCTTCGCACTCAAGGTCCGGCCGCTGGCCATCTATGAGAAGGCCCTGCCGATGCTGAGCGGCGAATCAGGCGAGCGCATCGGCCGCCTGCGCGACCGCCTCAGACTGTTCGCCAGCTGGGACGTCTTCGCCCTCGAGACCGAGCTCAAGGTCTTCGCCGAAGAAGAGGCCGTCGGCTTCGGCAAGATCGGTCCTGCCGTACGCGCCGCCCTGACAGGCGACGGCGTTTCGCCCGATATCGCCAAAACGCTGGCGGCTTTGGGGCGCGAAGAAAGCCTCGGGCGCTTGGATGATGCGCTGCAACAGACTATCTGACATCTCACACACCCTGCGACCGCCGCCTCCCCGCGCCAGACCGCAGACTGAACCAAGGGGCTGATATGACCGAACAAGCCAAACCCGCCGGCACGGCGACCCTTTCCTACGGCGGCAAGACCGTGGACCTGCCCGTGCTTTCGGGTTCAACCGGCCCCGACGTGATCGACATCCGAAAGCTGTACGGGGCGACGGACGCCTTCACCTACGACCCGGGCTTCACCTCCACGGCCGCCTGCGAGAGCGGCATCACCTTCATCGACGGCGATGTCGGCACCCTGCTGCACCGCGGCTATCCGATCGATCAGCTGGCGTCGAAGTCCAACTTCATCGAGGTCTGCCACCTGCTGCTGCACGGCGAGCTGCCGACGGCCGCCGAGTACGAGGCCTTCGAGCGCAACATCACGACCCACACCATGTTGCACGCCCAGTTTGATCGCTTCTTCGAGGGCTTCCGCCGCGACGCCCACCCGATGTCGATCATGGTCGGGACCGTGGGCGCCCTGTCGGCCTTCTATCACGACAGCCTGGATATCCATGACCCGGTCCAGCGCAACATCTCGGCTATCCGCCTGATCGCCAAGATGCCGACCATTGCGGCCCGGGCATTCAAATACTCGATCGGCCAGCCTTTCGTGTCGCCGCGCAACGACCTCAACTACGCCGAGAATTTCCTGCGGATGTGTTTCGCGGTTCCGGCCGAGGACTATGTCGTCAATCCGGTACTGGCCAGGGCCATGGACCGGATCTTCATCCTGCACGCCGACCACGAGCAGAACGCCTCGACCTCGACCGTCCGTCTGGCCGGCTCGTCGGGCGCCAATCCGTTCGCCTGTATCGCCGCCGGCATCGCCTGCCTTTGGGGCCCGTCGCACGGCGGCGCCAATGAAGAGGCGCTCAACATGCTCAAGGAGATCGGCACCCCGGACAAGATCCCGGAGTTCATCGAGGGCGTGAAGGCCAAGAAATACAAGCTGATGGGCTTCGGCCATCGCGTGTACAAGAACTACGATCCGCGCGCCAAGGTCATGAAGGAGAGCGCCGACGAGGTGCTGGCCGCCGTCGGCGATCCCAACGATCCCCTGTTCCAGGTCGCCAAGGAACTGGAGCGGATCGCCCTGAACGACGAATATTTCATCGAGCGCAAGCTGTTCCCGAACGTCGACTTCTATTCGGGCATCACCCTGTCGGCGATGGGCTTCCCGACCTCGATGTTTACCGTGCTGTTCTCCCTGGCCCGCACCGTCGGCTGGATCGCCCAGTGGCAGGAAATGATGGCCGACCCCGGCCAGAAGATCGGCCGTCCGCGCCAGCTCTACACGGGGCCGACCGAACGGGACTATGTGCCGATCCAGTCGCGAGGCTGAGTCTCTCGCCAGAAAGAAAAACGCCGGAGCCTTGGCTCCGGCGTTTTTCTTTGATCGAACTAAAGCGTAACGGCCGTGTCCGTCGCCTTCTCCGCCGCCGTCCGGAAGAGTCCGCCGGATAGAATCCACATGGCGCTGAAGACGCTCGTACCCATCACCACCTCATAGAGGCCGGCATTGCCCGGCGAGGTCCATCCCCGGGCCAGCGCGATCACGCCGACCGAAACCTGGGCCGCGGCGGCGGCGGACATCGCCCAAGCCATGCCCTTCGCCTTGAAGCCGGCGATCACCGAACCGAGAACTGCAACAGCGATCACACCGGCGAACATCAGGTTCGCTGGATTGTCCTCATTGCCGAGGAAGCCGACCGCGCCGTTGACCCAGATCAGCAGGAAGGCGGCGGCAAGCGCCAGCCCCGCGCCGGCCCGGTACGCAAGGCTGCCTGACGCCCAAACGACCAGTTCCAGAACCAGCCCTGCCCCGCCGAGCAGGGCGCCGGCCACGATGTAGTCAAAAAGGGTCCAGGGCGCGCCCGTGATCAACGGCAGCAGCAGGATCAGCGCCGCTGCACCCCAGCCGATCCGTCGCCAGAGAAGTCCGCGCGGTCCGCGTTCGGTTTGGGTCGTCATGGTCGTGCCAGCCTGCTCAGGTTCGAGATGAACGTCCCGATAGGCTCCCGCGCTGCTGAGCGGCATGAGCAAGTTGTGATCATTCCCTGAATAGCACCGACAGCGCGATCCTTGGCGAATGCGTCCCTGGCGGACCGGCTACTGCCCGGCTTTTCCCGCGATCACGCGCAGCACCGCGTCCGCCGCGATCTCCGACGGGTCGCGCCCCTCGCGGCCCATCAGATCCAGCGCCGCCGTCTGCCGTTGGGCCTGCGCCCGCCGCGCATCCGGGTCAGCCAGCAGACGCCCCACTTCGGCCGCGACCATCTCGGGGGTGGCGTCGTTCTGGATCAGCTCGCGAGCGATCTCCTCGCCTGCGGCATGGTTGAACAGGGTGGCGTATTTCCCCGTGAAGAACGGCTTCATGATCGCATAGCTGAGCGGCTGGAAACGGTAGGCGATCACCGTCGGTGCCCCTGCCAGCGCCAGCTCGGTCGAGACCGTGCCGCTGGTTGCCAGGGCCACGGTGGCCGCGCGCATGGCGGCGTATTTGTGGTTCTCGCCGACCACATGTGCCCGGAATGGCCAGGTCGCGACCCGCGCCGTAACATCCGCCGCGACGGTCCCGGCGGCGACCACGGCGATCTCCAGCGTCGGATCGGCGGCCTTCAGCCGGGCGATAGCGGCCTCATAGACGGGCGTCATCAGACGGATTTCAGACGGTCGGCTGCCGGGCAGGACGACCAGCAGGGGCGCCCCTGCCGCGATCCCCCGCTCCGCGCGGAAGGCGGCCGGATCGGCGCTGCTCATGTCGACGTGCAGCGCCTGGGATCCGACGACCGTCGTCGCAAGGCCTTCACGCTCGAACCACGGCGCGTCAAAGGCGTAGAGGGCCAGAAGGTGATCGACCGCCGCCGCAAGGGTCTTCGCCCGTCCCGGCCGCGAGGCCCAGACCTGCGGCCCGACATATTTGATCAGCGGCACGCCCGGCAGGGCCGCCCTCAGGGCCTTGGCCACCCGGATGGTGAATCCCCAGCTGTCGATCAGCACCACGGCGTCGGGCCTCTCCGCCATGCCCAGCGCCACCGTGTCGGCGACCCTGCGCTTGACGATCCCGTAGGCCTTCAGGCCTTCCAGCCAGCCGTGAATGGAGAGCTCGGCGATATCGAAGGGGCTCCGGACGCCCTGCTCCGCCATCCGCGGCCCACCGACCCCGACAAAGGTCACCTCCGCCCCCAGCCGCACCTTGAGCGCTCCGGCCAGACCCGCGCCCAGTGCATCGCCCGAGGCCTCGGCGGCGACCAGCATGATCTTCAGCGGCCGGCTCATCGCGCGCTCCCCGGCGCCTCACCCCAGACGAACAGGCCCAGCCGGTCGGCGGCCTCGATCAGCCCGGCCTGATCGATCAGGATCAGCTTTCCGGCCACGCCGCCGACCCCGGCCAGCCCCGCCGCGGCGGCCATCTCGATGGTTCGGGCGCCGATCACCGGCATGTCCACCCGCAGGTCCTGGATCGGCTTGGGCGCCTTGCCGAGCACGCCCTTGCGGTCGGTCGCCGAGCCACGCAGATCAGCGGGCAGGCCCGCGACCCGCGCCAGCATGGCGTCCGTACCCTCCTGGGCCTCGACCGCCAGCACGAGGCCGTCGCAGACGACCGCCCCTTGGCCGATGTCGAGTTCACCGGCCTTTTCAGCGACGTACAGCGCCTTCCTCAGATCTGACAGCTGCGCCTGGGTCGGCTGAACCGATCCCAGCGCCCCGACTGGCAGGGTCTCACCGCCCAGAATGTCGTCGGCCCCCTCGATAACGTAGCCCTCAGCCTCGAACACCGACAGGATCTTGCGTAGCAGGGCGTCATCGCCCTTGGTCGCCGCCGCGATGATCCCGGGCAGCAGGGCCGCGCCCTTCAGGTCCGGTTTCAGCGTCTTGAAGTCCGGGCGGCTGACCGTTCCCGCGAAACAGACGCCGGTGCAGCCCGCCTTCTTCAGCGCCGACAGGATCTTGCCGAACTCGGCCATGCCGGCCTCGATGCCCGGATAGCGCGCCAGATGCACGTCAGCGAAGCCGGCCAGCCGAACTACGAACACCGGCCGGCCTTCGGCCTCGCAGCGCGCCGCCACCGATACCGGCAGAGCCCCGCCCCCGGCGATAAGGCCGAGCTTGCTCATTCGCCCGGCAGGCAAAGGGGACGTTTGCCGTCCTCTCGTATGAAGGCGACGATCTCCATGATCTCCGGCAGATCGGCATAGCCGGCCTCCACCGCGTCCAGGCGGTCGGCGAAGGTCCCGCCGCCCTCGAACAGCTCGCGATAGGCAGCGAGCAGACGGCGGATGGCGGTCTTGTCGTAGCCCTTGCGCTTCAGGCCGATCAGGTTGAGCCCGTGCAGCCGCGCGTGATTGCCCCAGGCAGAGCCATAGGGGATGACGTCGCGCGTCACGGCCGCAAGCCCGCCGACGATGGCGCCCTGCCCGACCCGACCAAACTGGTGCACCGCGCAAAGCCCGCCGAGGAAGACCCGGCTCCCGACCCGCGAATGTCCACCGAGCGTGGCATGGTTGGCGAAGGTAACGTGATCGCCGACGACCGCATCGTGACCGACATGGGCGCCGGTCATGAACAGGCAGTTGTCGCCGATTGTCGTCAGCTGGCGGTCGCCAGGCGTACCGCGGTTGAAGGTGCAGTGCTCGCGAATGACGTTGTCGCACCCGATCTCCAGGCGCACCGGTTCGCCCTTGTACCCACCGTGCTGCGGATCGCCTCCGATCACCGAGAAGGGGTGAACGATGGTGCGCGCCCCGATCGCTGTGTCCTGCTGGACCACGACGTGGCTGACCAGCCGGACGTCCTCGGCCAGGGACACGCCCGGCCCGACGACGCACCACGGCCCAACCTCGACGCCGTCGGCCAGTACGGCGCCGCTGTCGACCAGGGCTGTCGGGTGAATCCGGCTCACGACGCGGCCGACTTGTCGACGGTGACCATCATGGCCGCGAAATCGGCCTCGGACGCCAACTTATCGTCGATGAAGGTCTCGCCTCGGAATTTGAAGATGTCACCGCGGATCTTCGTCACCGACACCTTCATCTTGAGCTGGTCGCCGGGCCGGGCCGGCTTGCGGAAGCGGACGCCGTCAATGGACATGAACATGATGATCTTGCCCTCGACCGTAACGTCCATCGACTTGGACATCAGCAGGGCGCCCGTCTGGGCCATGGCCTCGATGATCATCACGCCGGGCATGACGGGATCAATCGGGAAATGCCCCGGGAAATAGGGCTCGTTGTGGGTGACGTTCTTGATGCCGGTGATCGAGGTGTTCGGAACGAAATCCTCGGCCTTGTCGACCAGCAGGAAGGGATAGCGGTGCGGCAGCCTGCGCATCACCTCGGCGTAGTCGATCTTGCCGTCGTCGCTCATCCTGCGGCCTTCCTCGCCGACGGCGCCTACGAACGCGCCTTTCCTGACGCCTGTTTGGCGAGCCAGACCGCTTCGCGCAAGGACTGTCGGATCGGTTTGGCCGGATAGCCCGACCAGGTCTCGCCGGCCGGAATATCGGACAGAACGCCGGCGCCACCCGCCACGCGGGCGCCCTCGCCGATGCGGATATGGTCGCCGATCCCCGCCTGGCCGCCGAATATGACGTTGTCGCCGACAATGCAGGAGCCCGAAATGCCGGTATGGGCGGCCATGAGACAATTCCGGCCGATGACGCAGTTGTGGGCGATCATGACCAGATTATCGATCTTTGTGTTCTCGCCGACGACCGTGTCATCGTAGGCCCCGCGGTCGATGCAGGAGTTGGCGCCGACCGTCACGCCGTCCTGCAGGATCACCCGGCCCAACTGGGGCACATCGACCGGACCGGCCTTCGACTGCGCCGCTCCGAACCCGGCCTCGCCGATGCGAACGCCCGACAAAAGGCGGACACGGTCACCGATCAGGGCGAAACAGACGCTGACATTGGAGCCGATGACGCAGTCGCGGCCGATCTGGACGCCGGGACCGATCACGCTGTTGGCCCCGATGCGCGTGCCCCGCCCGATCCGCGCGCCGGCGCCGAGGACCACCCCGGGCTCGAACACGACGGTATCATCCTCGGCCACGCTGTCGCGGGCAGCCTCCTGAAGTGGGACAGGCCGGTGAAGGAACATCGACGCCCGCGCCCAGGCGGCCTGCGGCTCATCGGAAACGATTATGGCGGTGTGTTCGGGCGCGGCCTCCAGCCCGGCAGCAGGCAGGATCACGCCTCCGGCCCGGGTCTCGGCCAGGGCCGTCAGGAATTTGCGGCCACCCAGAAAGGCGACGTCCCCGGCCTCCGCGGATCCGAGGGGCGCGACGGCGGAGACCTTCCGGTCTCCGCCCCGCAGGACTTCGCCCCCGATCCGTTCGGCCAGCTCCGCCACGCTGAGCGCGGGCAGGCTGTCGAAGAAGCGCGGATCGGGCATGGCGGCCTTGTTACTGCTGTTGGGCCGGCACTTCGAGACGGTTGAAGGACACCGACGGCAGGGCCGTGTTCAGGCGCTGGATGACGATGTCGGTGACGTCCATGGCCGGGTTGGAGATATAGACCGCGGAACGGTCCAGCATCAGGCCGCAGCCGCGCTCCTGATAGACGGCGACCAGGATCGGGTCAGCCGACTGGGCGATCGTCCGGATCTGCATCTGCTGGGTGTATTGCAGTTCGGCCTGACGGCGCTGCTCAAGCTGTTGAGCTTCTTCGGCGCGCGCCCGCCAGGCGCGCATGCGCGAACCATCCGGGTCAGCGGCCTGGCCGCCCTGCTGCAGGGCCTGGGCCTCGGTCTGCAGGGTGGCGCCGTACGGGGCGAGCTCGCCCTGCACTTCAGTGATCAGCCGCTGCATGCCGGCCTGGACGGATTGTCCGGCGGTCGACTGGGCCAGCAGGCGGTCGTTGTGGAAGACGCAGACGCCGGGAATCACCGGACCGGGGTTGGCCGGGGCCTGGGCCTGGGCTGCGGCGGAGCCGGCGGCCAGTGACGCGAGGGCGAAAGCGCCGATTGCGAACAGTTTCATCGTGAACCTTTGATGCGGAAAAATCGCCCGCGCTAGAACTGGGTGGAGGTCGAGAAGCGGAACGTTTCTGTTTTATCGTAATCTTCCTGGCCGATGATCTGGCTGAGGTCGAAGCGGATCGGACCCATCGGCGAACGCCAGTGAATGCTGACGCCCGCGGAAGCCCGCAGGGCCAGTTCATCGACGATATTGGCGTTCGGCAGGCCGGTGGTCGTCGTCGTGTAGCGGTCATCGAGTACGCCCAGGGTGCCGACGTCGGTGAACACCGAGGTGCGGATGCCGTATTCCTCCGGCAGGCCGTTCGGGACGGTCATCTCGAGTGTGCCGATGGCGTAGAAATTACCGCCCAGGGCGTCGTTGTTGGTGCCCGGAGTCAGGTCGCGCGGGCCGATGCCGGCGGTCTCGAAGCCGCGGAAGCTGTTGCCGCCCTTGAAGAAGCGGTCGTTGATCCGGATCGGATCCCCGCCCCAACCGGCGATATAGCCCACCGAGGCCGTGGCCGTGACGATCCAGTCGGGGGTGATGCCCCAATAGGCCGAAACGTCGGCCTCGGTCTTGATGTAGTTCACGTCGCCGCCGACGCCGGCGAAGTCCTGACGCAGGGTGCCGGTCCAGCCGCGGGTCGGGCGAAGCGGATCGTTCCGGCGATCGACCAGCAGGGTGTAGCCCGCCGAGGAGTTCAGGAAGGAACCGACCTGGTCGCAAAGCGCGCTGGCGCCCTGGCTGCCGGCGCCGTTGCAATAGCCCTGCGGGACAATGATCTCGTCGCTCTTCAGGAAGTAGCGCGTGCTCAGCAGGGTGTAGCCGTTCAACGGATAGGACAGGCGCAGGCCGCCGCCCGTCGACCGGTAGTCGTACGAGGAATATTCGCTGAGGTCGTAGCGCGAGTGGAAGGCGTCGAAGCCGGCGCGCAGGTCCCGACCGAGGAATTTGGGCTCGGTGAAGCGGAAGTCGACCTGTTGGCGCAGCGAGCCCCATTCCACGCGGGCGACGACGTTCTGGCCGCGGCCGCGGAAGTTTCGCTCGGTGATGCCCAGGTTGACGACGAAGGAGTCGACCGAGCTGAAGCCCGCGCCCACCGAGAGTTCGCCGGTCGGCTGTTCCGTGACGGTGACATTGACCACCGACCGGTCGGGCGCCGTACCACGGGCCTCCTCGACGGTGACGTCCTTGAAGAAGCCAAGGGCCCGCAGATTGTTGCGCGAACGCTCCAGCAGGGTGCGGTTGAAGGCGTCGCCTTCGGTCAGCATCATTTCGCGGCGGACGACATTGTCGAGCGTACGGGTATTGCCGATCACGTTGATCCGGTCGACGTAGACCCGCTGGCCTTCCTTGACGTTGAAGGTGACATCGACGGTGTCGGTCTCGGGATTGGCGCGATAGGTCGGCTCGATCTCGACGAAGGCATAGCCCGCCGAACCGGCCGCAAAGGTCAGGGCGTCAACCGCCGACTCGATCTTGTCGCTCTCGTAGAGGTCGCCGGTCCGGATCGGCAGCAGCAGCTTCAGGAAGTCGGGGTTCAGGCGATCGTTCTCGGTGACGACATCGACGGTCCCGAAATTGTAGCGGTCGCCCTCATCCACCGTCAGGGTGATGGCGAATGAGCTGTCGTCCGGCGCCAGTTCGGAAATCGCCGACAGGACGCGGAAGTCGTAATAGCCGCGGTTGGTATAGAATTTCCGCAGCTGCTCGCGATCGTAGTCCAGCCGGTTCGGATCATAGTTGTCATTGGTCGAGAACAGGCGGTACCAAGCCGACTGTTGCGTCACCATGACCTCGCGCAGGTCGTTGTCCGAATAGGCGCTGTTGCCCAGGAAGGTGATGGCGCGCACGCCGGTCTCGGGACCCTCGTTGATCTCGAAAACCACATCGACGCGGTTCTGGTCGAGCTGGACGATCTTGGGCGTGACGGTGGCCGAGATGCGGCCCGACAGGCGGTAAAGCTCGACAATCTTGCCGACGTCTTCCTGGATCCGGGCACGGGTATAGATGCCGCGTGGCCTCAGCGTGACCTCTTCGCGCAGCTTGTCCTCGCTGACCGCGCCGTTCCCTTCAAAAACCACCTGGTTGATGATCGGGTTTTCGACGATCTCGACGATCAGGTCGCCATTCGGCTGGATGCCCAGCTGGACGTCGGCGAACAGCTGGGTGCGGGTCAGGGTGCGGACAGCGACGTCCAGCACCGCGGCGTCGACCGTGTCGCCGGGCTGGATCGGCAAATAGGACAGGACCGTGGTTTGGTCGATGCGCTGGTTTCCGCGCACCAGGATGCGGTTGATCGTCAGCCGCTCTTCCTGCCGCGGCGCGGCCTGGGCGGGAGCCGGAGGGCCGACCTGGGCCGGCGCCGGCTGGATCACCGGTGCAGCCGGAGCCGCACTCTGGGCCATGGCCGGGCCTGCCAGTCCTGCGGCGGCGGCAAGGGCCAGCAGGCTGGGGCTCAGGGCCCTGGCGAAACGAAGGGCGGACGCATCTTGTCGGATCATACGGGAAACCATCGGGGGCTGGCGTTGGCTCGTCATGCGAACCCGCCGAGGAATTTGAACAGGCTCAGCTTCTGCAGGTCGTTCCAGGTCGCGAACAACATCAATCCCGCCAGCAAAGCAAGGCCGACACGGTAGCCAACCTCCTGAACGCGCGCGGGTACTGGCCTGCGGGCCACAGCTTCGTAAGCATAGAACAGCAGATGCCCCCCATCCAGAACCGGAATCGGCAGCAGATTAACAATGCCAATTCCGATCGAAACTATGGCGGCGAACTGAAGAAACGTCAGGGCGAGGTTGGCGGCCATGTAGCCGGGGTCCGGATTCGCCGCCACAGCCTGACGGGTGACCCCGCCGGCGGCCTTGGCGATTCCCAGGGGACCGTTCAGCAGATCGCCCGATTCCTTGCCGGTGAAGATGCGCCCGAGGTAGGTCGCGGTCGTTCCGACGGTGGTTCCGATGGCCTCGACACCCTTGCCGGCCGCTTCGACCGGATTCAGCCGCCGGAAGCGGAAATCCTGCGGCAAGGGCTGCATCTCCAGCCCGATACGGGCGATCCGCACCCGGCCGGCCAGCTCGTCCTCGACCAGCAGCCGCTCCGGCGTGGCCACCAGATTCACGACCTGGCCGCCCCGGTTCACCGTGAAGCGGACCTGGTCTCCGGCGCTCATGATCACCGTGCGAGTGACTTCAAGCCCCTCTTCGACGGGGCGACCATTGACCGCCGTGATCAGGTCGCGCGGCTGGAAGCCGGCGACGGCCGCCGGGCTGCCGGGGACCACAGCGGCGACACGCGGGGCCGCGATCTGCTCACCAACCACGCTGAAAAGAAGCGTGAACAGCACCAGGGCCAGCAGAAAATTGGCCGCCGGTCCCGCTGCGACGATCAACGCCCGCTGCCAGATGGGTTTGAAATGGAAATAGTCGCGTTCGGCGCCCGCGCCGTTCTCGGCGATCACCCGCTGTCTCAGCTCCGCCAGACCGGCCTGGTCCGGCACGCTGGAGGCGTCCAGATCGCCCGAGAATTTGACGTATCCCCCCAGCGGCAGCCAGGCCAGCCGCCACTCCGTGCCATGCTTGTCCGTGCGGGCGACAATGGTCTTGCCGAAGCCGATGGAGAACCGGTCGACCTTCACGCCGAAGGCGCGGGCGACGAGGAAATGGCCGAGTTCGTGGATGGTGACGATAAACGTCAGCACCAGCAGGAAGGGCACGATGTAGAGCAGCGCCTGACCGAAAAAGCCCGTCATGCCGTTATCGGTCCCTCCGCCCTCAGGCTGCCGCCGCGATGCCGTGGATGATCGATTCCGCCATCCGTCGCGCCTGCGCGTCCACGGCCAGGGCCGCGTCGCAGGCGCTGTCGGAACCGGAATCCACCCCCGAGGCCGTCACGCGCGACAGTGTGTCGGCGACGACTGCGGCAATATTGAGAAAGCCCAGTCGACGGTCAAGGAAGGCCAGGGCCGCAACCTCGTTCGCCGCATTGAACACGATGGGCGCCGCTCCGCCCGCCTGTAACGCCTGTCGGGCGAGTTTCAGGGCCGGGAAACGGTCTTCGTCGGGCGCCTCGAACGTCAGTCGGCCCATGGCGGCGAGGTCGAGTCTCGGCGCGTTCCACGCGATCCGGTCGGGCCACGCCAGGGCATAGGCGATCGGCGTCTTCATGTCCGGCGGCCCCATCTGGGCGAGGGTCGAGCCGTCGACATATTCGACCATGCTGTGAATGATCGACTCGGGGTGCACCACCACCGCGATCCGCTCGGCCGGCATCTCGAACAGATAGGCCGCCTCGATCGCCTCGAGGCCCTTGTTGGCCATGGTGGCGCTGTCGACCGAAATCTTGGCCCCCATGCTCCAGTTCGGATGGGCGACGGCCTGTTCCGGGGTGATGGCCTTCAGGGCCTCGCGCGGCGTGGTGCGGAACGGCCCGCCCGAGGCGGTCAGGACCAGTTTGGCGACCTGCTCCGGCGCTTCATGGGGAAAGACCTGATAGATGGCGGAATGCTCGGAATCGACCGGCAACAGGCGACCGCCTGAGCGCCGGACGCGCTCGATCAACGCAGGACCGCAGCAGACCAGACTTTCCTTGTTGGCCAGGGCCAGAGTGGCGCCCGTCGCCGCCGCCGCCCAGGCCGAGCGCAGCCCCGCCGCCCCGACGATGGCCGCCATGATCCAGTCCACCGGACGCGCCGCCGCCTCAATGACCGCCTGATCGCCCGCGGCGGCCTCGATCCCGGTTCCGGCGAGGGCGTCACGCAACTCGCCCAACCGGGCCGGGTCCGCCGTCACCGCCAATTTCGGCTTCCAGCGCCGCGCCTGTTCGGCCAGCCGGGCGATATTGGCGCCGCCGGTCAGGGCCTCGACCTCGAACGCGCCGGTTCCGGCGGTCTCGGCCTGATCCATCAGATCCAGCGTCGAACAGCCGACCGAGCCGGTCGCGCCCAGCACCGTGACCCGCCGCCGGATCATGCGGCTCCGCCCGTCAGCCCGACGATCAGCCGTCCGCAGGCCACCACCACGACGGCGAACATCAGCCCGTCCACCCGGTCCAGCAGGCCCCCGTGGCCGGGGATCAGCTTGCCGGCGTCCTTGACCCCATAGCGCCGCTTGAGCGCCGACTCCCACAGGTCGCCGGCCATGGTGGCCAGCGCCGCCGCCAGCCCCAGGGCCGCGCCCCAGTATGTGCCGATACCCATGTCGAGGAAGGTTCCCAGCGCGGCGCCGGCGACCGTTCCGGCCGCGAGCCCGCCGATGAAGCCGGACCATGTCTTGTTCGGCGAGAAGCGCGGCCACAGCTTGGGCCCGCCGACCAGGCTACCGACCAGATAGGCCATGATGTCCGACGCCCAGGCGATGGCGAAGGCCGACACCGTCCAGGCCAGACCGCTCGCGGTGTCCACGTCCCGCAGCCAGATCAGCAGCACCGCCGGCCAGCCGAGGTAGAGCACGCCATAGGCGGCATCCAGCGCCTCCTGCCCGCGATTGCGCGCGAACAGACCGGCCGCCACCGCGCCGAAGACCAGCATGACGAGAGCCAGCGAAAGTTGCCCTGCGTGCGCCGCCACCACGCCCGCGACCAGGCCGAAGGCGACGGCCCCCGCCATCACCCGCCAGGCCCTGGCCGCGCTCATCGTAGCCCATTCGACGGCCAGCAGGGCGCAGGCCAGCAGCATCAGGGCCAGGAACCACAGGCCGCCGGCCCAGATGGCCAGAACCGCCGCGGGCGCCAGGATGATGGCCGATGCGGCCCTGAGGCCTATGTCGCTCGCCTTGACCGCCATCAGCCGACCGCGAGGGCGGGCGCTGCGGCCTCGGCTGGCGCAGCCCGGCCGCCGAAGCGGCGGTCGCGGTTGCGATACTGTTCGATCACGTCGGCCAGTCCGTCAGCGCCGTAGTCGGGCCAGAGGACGTTCTGATAGACCAATTCGGCGTAGGCGGCTTCCCACAGCAGGAAGTTCGACAGTCGCTGCTCGCCTGACGTGCGCACGATCACATCGACCGGCGGCGCGCCGGCGGTGGACAGGCCCAGACCCAGCGACTCCTCATCCAGCGGGCCCGTCGCCTGTCCGGCCAGCACCGCATCGACATGACGCTGGGCCGCATCGACGATGTCGGCCCGACCGCCATAGTTGAAGGCCACTTGGAGCAGGAATTTCTCGTTGTGGGCCGTCGTCGCTTCGGCCTTGTCGATGATCGCGATGATGTCGGCTGGCAGGCCCGCCCGACGCCCCAGCACCCGGACCCGGACGCCCGCCCGCTCCAGACGTTTCAGATCGCTGGTGACATAGGATCGGACCAGCCCCATGAGGTCCGAGACCTCCTCGGCCGGTCGGCTCCAGTTCTCGGTCGAGAAGCCGAACACCGTCAGGCAGCGGATGCCGAACCGGGGCGCGGCCTCAACCGTACGCTTCAACGCCTGCACGCCCTCGCGGTGCCCCATGGCGCGCGGCACGCCACGCGCCTCGGCCCAGCGCCCATTGCCGTCCATGATCAGCGCGACGTGTCGCGGGCCGTCAGTCGGCGCAGTGTGAAAGGGTTCGGCGGGCATGCGGGGCGTATCCTACGGCAATTCGCGCCGTCAAACCTGCATGATCTCAACTTCCTTGGCCCTCAAGGCCTCGTCGATCCGCTTGATGGCCGCGTCGGTGTCCTTCTGGACCTCGGTCTCCATCTTCTTCTGCTCATCCTGGCTGATCTCGCCGGCCTTCTCGGCCTTCTTGAGATCCTCATTGGCGTCGCGGCGGACGTTGCGGACGGCGATCTTCTGCTGCTCGGTGTATTTCCCTGCCAACTTGGCCAGGTCCTTGCGGCGCTCCTCGGTCAGGGGCGGGACCGGTATGCGCAGGGTCTGGCCGTCGACGATCGGGTTCAGACCCAGGCCGGCGGCGCGGATCGCCTTCTCGACCGGGCCGACCATCGACTTGTCCCAGACATTGACCGAGATCATCCGCGGCTCGGGCACGCTGATGGCGGCGACCGAGTTCAGCGGTGCGTTGGAGCCATAGGCCTGGACCTGGACGGGATCCAGCAGACCGACGTTGGCGCGGCCGGTGCGCAGGCCGTTGAACTCTTCTTTCAGGGCGGCCACGGACTTGTCCATGCGCTCGCGGTAGGTCTTCAGATCGGGCTTGGCCATGGTCGTTTCTCTCGCGTTTTCTTGTCTTTGGCGGCTCAGGAGGCCTTTTGGGACGAGATGACCGTAAAGGTCCCCTCCCCCGTCAGCGTCCGGCGCAGCGAATTGTTCTCGCGGATCGAGAAGACCACGATCGGAATACCCGAGTCACGCATCAGGGCGATGGCCGAGGCGTCCATGACCTTCAGGTCCTTCGCCAGCACGTCGTGATAGGTCAGGGTCTCGTAGCGGGTGGCGGTCGCGTCCTTCTTGGGGTCGGCGGTGTAGACGCCGTCCACGCTGGTGCCCTTCAGCAGGGCGTCGCAGCCCATTTCCGCGGCCCGCAGCGCGGCGCCTGAGTCCGTCGTGAAGAAGGGCGCGCCGACGCCGGCGGCGAAGATCACCACCCGGCCCTTTTCGAGATGGCGCAGGGCCCGGCGGCGCACATAGGGCTCAGCCACCGCATTCATGGTCAGGGCGCTCTGCACCCGCGTCTGGACGCCGATCTTCTCCAGCGCCGCCTGCATGGCCAGGGCGTTCATCACCGTGGCCAGCATGCCCATATAGTCGGCGGTGGCCCGCTCCATGTCGCCGGCGGCCTTCGACAGCCCGCGGAAGATGTTGCCGCCGCCGATGACGAGGCAGATCTCCACGCCCTCGCGCGCCACGTCAGCCACGGCCTGGGCCACGCCGGCGACCGTCTTCATATCGATGCCGTAGGACTGATCGCCCATCAGCACCTCGCCGGAGACCTTCAGCAGGACGCGCTTGTACAGAAACTCGGGCGGGGCGTCGGGCATGGGGGGGGACCTTCGGCGGGGGATTCGGCTTCTTATAGGAAGCCCCGCCCTCGGTTCAAAGGCCTGACTGCCTAAGTCACAACCGCAGAATGATGGTCTCGACGATCGGCCGGCGATCCCAGATCTGCTGGCTGGCCTTCTTCAGGGCGCGGGAGACGGCCTGTTCGATGACCATCTCGTCCTCAAGCGCCGCGCCTTTCAGCTTGTTGACCGCCTGCTCTGCGCGCTCCGCAAGATCGTCCAGCGCATCGCCCAGCGGCGATTCCGCATCGCCCGGCAGGCCGATGGCCCGCACATCGATATCGCTGACGATCTTGCCGCGCTTGTCCATGGCGAAGCTGACGATCAGCACGCCGTTGGTGGAGGCGTGACGCCGCTCGTGCAGGGCCTCGCCCTGTTCGGTGACCAGACGTCCGCCGTCGACATAGAGCCGGCCGTTGGGCACTTCGTCGATGATGGCGGCAGGCCCGGGGGCCAGACGCACCATGTCGCCATTGCGCGGCGTGACCGTCTCGGAGATGCCGACATCCTTCGCGAGGTTGGCGTGCTCGGCCAGGTGGCGGCGCATGCCGTGGGTCGGCACGGCGATCTTTGGCCGGGCCCAGGCGTACATCTGACGCAATTCCTCGCGGCACGGGTGGCCCGAGACGTGGATGCCGGGGTGGTCCCGCTCGGTGTAGAGGCGCACGCCGCGGTCCGCGAGCTTGTCCTGCAGACGGCCGATCGACAACTCATTGCCGGGAATGACCCGCGACGAGAAGATGCAGTGATCGCCCTTGCTGAGCTTGATGTACGGGTGGGTGCCCTCGGCCACGCGTGACAGGGCCGCGCGGGCCTCGCCCTGACTGCCGGTGCACAGATACAGGATCTGGTCGGCGGGCCAGACGCGGGCCTCCTCGTCGGTCAGGAACGGCTTGATGTCGCTCAGCATGCCGACGTGCTTGGCCGCCGAGGTAATCCGGTGCATCGACCGCCCCGCCAGCGAAACGCGCCGTCCGGCGGCCTCGGCGGCGCGGATGACGCTGTCCATCCGGGCGACGTTCGAGGCGAAGCAGCCAACTGCGATTCGGCCCTTCAGCCCGCCGATCAGCTCGATCAGCGCGTTGCGGACGCCGCCTTCCGACCCCGCCGATCCCTCGACGAAGACATTGGTGGAATCGCACACCATCGCCAGCACGCCCTCGTCGCCGAGGCGGGTGATGGCGCCGGCGTCAGTGACTTCGCCGATGATGGGATCGTCGTCGATCTTCCAGTCGCCGGTATGCAGCACCGTGCCCAGCGGCGTCTTGATCGCCAGGCCGTTCGGCTCGGCGATCGAATGGGTCATGGTGACCATGGTCACCTGGAACGGGCCGAGGTCGATGGTCCCGCCCAGCGGCACCTCGATCAGCTTGACCTGATCCAGAATGCCCGCCTCGCGCAGCTTCTCGCGGATCAGGAAGGCGGTGAACGGCGTGGCGTACAGCGGCGCCTTCATGCGCGACCACAACCAGCCGAGGGCGCCGATATGGTCCTCGTGGGCGTGGGTCAGGACGATGCCGCGGATGGCCTCGCCTTCAAGGAAGGCGGGGTCGGGCACGATCACATCGACGCCGGGCGTCGACAGGTCGCCGAAGGTCACGCCCACGTCGACGACGAGCCACTCGCGGTTCGCCTCGGGGCCGTAGCCGTACAGATTGAGATTCATCCCGATCTCGCCCGAGCCGCCCAGCGGCAGGAAGACGAGTTCGTCGTTGGTTTTCTTTTTCATAGGTCCTTTAGATGGTGTTCCGCCGCCAGATTTCGAGGAGGCCGCGGATAGTCAGGTCCGGATCGAACCGGTCGATTGAATCTGTTGCGCCTTCAAACAGGCTGGCCACGCCGCCCGTTCCAATCACGGTCATGGGTTTTCCCCACTCCGCCTTGATGCGGGCGACCATGCCTTCGATGAGGGCGACATAGCCCCAGAAGACGCCGGACTGCATATTGGAGACCGTGTCCTTGCCGATCACCCGGTCCGGCCGCTGGATGGCGATGCGCGGCAGCATGGCCGCCGCCTCGTGCAGCGCCTGAAGGCTCAGATTGATGCCCGGGGCGATGGCGCCGCCCTCGAAGGCCCCGTCGGCGGCGATGACGTCGAAGGTCGTGGCCGTGCCGCTGTCGATGACGATCAGGTCGCCCGGATAGACCAGATGCGCGCCGATGGCGTTGACCAGCCGGTCGGCCCCCGCCTCACTCGGCTTGGTGATCCGCGCCGTCATGCCGAGCTTTACATTGTCTCCGATCACCAGCGGCTCGACCGTCAGATAGCGGCGCGACAGGTTCCTCAGATTGAAGATCGACTGCGGCACCACGCTGGAGATGATGCAGCCGTCCAGCTGGCTGATCGCCAGCCCGTGCATGGCCAGCAACTGGCTCAGCCAGACCGCGTATTCGTCGGCCGTGCGGCTGCTCTCCGTGGCGGTGCGCCACTGTGCGATCCAGTCGCTGCCGTCATGGACCGCAAACAGCGTGTTCGTATTGCCCTGCTCGATCGCCAGCAGCATTACGCGGCCTCCCCGAAGAAGACGTCGCCGGCGGAGATCAGCCGCAGGCTCCCGTCCGCCAGCCTCAATTTCAGCGCGCCGTCGGGCGCCACGCCCTCGGCCACGCCCTCGACCGTCTCACGACCCAGCCGCGCCAGGGCGGGTCCGTCCAGCCCGGGCGTCCGCGCCCGCCAGGCGTCGAGGATCGGCTGGAAGCCCAGCGTCTCCCAGCGCGTCATCCAGACATCGAACGCCTCGGCCAGCTTTGCCGCGGCGGCCTCGACGGTCGGAGGCGCCGTCACGTCGCCGCGCAGGTGATGGACCAGCGCGGTCGCCGGCCGCTCGGTCCCCTCCGGCGCATGGGCCAGATTGACGCCGATGCCGACCGCCAGCCACAGGCCGCCGCTCTCATGCGCCCCGGACTCGACCAGCACCCCGGACGTCTTCTGCCCCGCCAGCATCACGTCATTGGGCCATTTGATCGTCACCAGCGACGGCGGGGCCCAGGCATCCAGCAGGTCCGCGATGGCGAGTGCCGCCACGAACGTCACCTGCGCCGCCTCGGCGGGAGATTTTCGGGTCAACTGCAGCAGGGTGGAAAACAGGTTGCCGTCCTGGCTTTCCCATTGCCGCCCACGCCGTCCCCGGCCCTCGGTCTGGCGCCGGGCGACGATCCACAGCGGGCCGGTTTCGCCCGCGTCCGCGCGCCGGCGGGCGTCCGCATTGGTCGAGTCGGTCTGGTCGAGCAGCAGGATGGGCGCGGCGGGCATCCGCCCCTACCCGGCTCCGAAACCGGTTGCGGCGATGCCGGCGAAATGGTCGATCCAGCCGATCGCGACGATCACCAGCGGGAAGCTGAACGCCGCCGAGGCCCAGGCGATGGTCTTCGCCTCGACCGGCGAGGCGTCCGTCGGCCCCACACCTTCCGGCGTCGGATCGAACCACATCAGTTTGATGATCCGCAGATAGTAGAACCCGGCCACCACCGACGCCACCAGACCCGCCGCGCCGACCATCCAGTAGCCCGCGTCGGCGGCCGCGCCGAAGACGTAGAATTTGGCCCAGAAGCCCGCCAGCGGCGGCATGCCCAGCACCGACAGCGACAGCACGGTCAGCGCAATGGCCGTCACCGGCTTGTCCTTCCGCAGCCCCGCCAGGTCGGCGATCTTGCGGATCGGCTTTCCGCCGCGCGACAGCGACAGCAGGATGGCGAAGAAGCCGAACTGGTCGATGACGTACAGGGTCATGAATATCAGCATGGCCTGCACGCCCAGGGTCGTGCCGGCAGCGATGCCCAGCAGGGCGTAACCGATGTTGGCGATCGAGGAATAGGCCAGCAGTCGCTGCAGGTCCTTCTGCACCAGACCGCCGAAGGCCCCGACGGCGAACGATATCAGCGAGATCAGGATCAGCACCTGCGACCACTGGTCATGCGACCCGGCGAAGGCGCCTTCCAGCGTGCGAGCGATCAGCACCATGGCCGCGACCTTGGGGGCCGTGGCGAACAGGGCCACGACCGGCGTCGGTGCCCCCTCATAGACGTCCGGCGTCCACATGTGGAACGGCGCGGCCGAGACCTTGAAGGCCAGGCCGCAGATCAGGAACACCAGGCCGAAGATCAGTCCGGTCGACTCATTGGCGGCGGCGTAGGCGGCGATCTCGTCAAACCGCATTGAGCCGGTGAAGCCGTAGATCAGGCTGGCCCCGTACAGCAGCAGGCCCGACGACAGGGCGCCCAGCACGAAATATTTCAGCCCCGCCTCCGACGCCTTCAGGTCGTCGCGGTGGTAGGCGGCCAGAATATAGAGGGCCAGCGAATGCAGCTCGATGCCGACATAGAGGGAGATCAGATCGCCCGAAGACGCCATCATGCCCATGCCGGCCGAGGCCAGCACGATCAGGATCGGATATTCGAATTTCGCGATCCGGCTCCGCTTCATCCAGCCGTCGCCGAGCACAATGGCCACCGCGCTGGACAGGAAGATCACGGCCTTGCCGTAGACAGCCAGCGGATCGGCCACATAGGCGCCGTTGAAGGCCATGCCGAGCGGACCGGTCACGGCCACGGCCGTGGCGGCGACCAGAAGGCCGACCGACAGGGCCGAGATGAAGCGCGCGCTCTTGTCGCCCATGAAGGCGCCGAGCATCAGCAGCACCAGACCGCCGACCGCGAGGGTCGCTTCCGGGGCCGAGAGGTGAAGGGCGGAGATCAGGTCAGGCATCATCGTCTCACCCGCCGATCGCGGCGCGATAGGTGGTCGTCAGGGCCTCGACCGAGGCGGCGGTGTAGTCCAGCACCAGACCGGGCTGGAAGCCCAGCCACAGGGTGCCGATGATCAGCGGCGCGAAGATCAGCAACTCGCGCTTGTCGACGTCGGTGATCGCCTTCATCGCCGGATTGGTGATCTCGCCGAACATGACGTTGCGATACAGCGTCAGCGCATAGACCGCCGAGAAGATCACGCCCGAGGCGGCGAACAGCGCCGTCCAGGTCGAGACCTCATAGATGCCGACCATGGTCAGGATCTCGCCGATGAAGCCCGAGGTGCCCGGCAGGCCGACATTGGCCATGGTGAACAGCATGAAGATGGCCGCGAACCACGGCATCCGCGCGGTCAGGCCGCCGTACAGGGCGATCTCGCGGGTGTGCATCCGGTCATAGACCACGCCGACGCAGAGGAAGAGCGCGCCCGAGATCAGGCCGTGGCTCAGCATCTGGAACACCGCGCCCTGCACGCCCTGATCATTGCCGGCGAAGATGCCCATGGTCACAAAGCCCATGTGGGCAACCGACGAATAGGCGATCAGCTTCTTCATGTCCGTCTGCCGGAAGGCGACCAGCGAGGTGTAGACGATGGCGATGGCCGACAGGGCGAAGACCAGCGGCGCGAAGGTCTGCGACGCCTGCGGGAACATGGGCAGGTTGAACAGCAGGAAGCCGTAGCCGCCCAGCTTCAGCAGGATGCCGGCCAGGATGACCGACCCCGCCGTCGGCGCCTGCACGTGGGCGTCCGGCAACCAGGTGTGCACCGGCCACATCGGCATCTTGACCGCGAAGGAGGCGAAGAAGGCCAGCCATAGCAGAGGCTGCGCCTCGGCGGAGAAGGCATATTCCTTGAGCGCCGGAATGCTGGTGGTGCCCGTCTCGGCCGCCATCCACAGCATGGCCAGCAGCATCAGCACCGAGCCCAGCAGGGTGTAGAGGAAGAATTTGTACGAGGCGTAGATCCGGTTCGCCCCGCCCCACACGCCGATGATGATGAACATCGGCACCAGTGTGCCTTCAAAGAAGATGTAGAACAGGAACAGGTCGAGCGAGGTGAACACCCCGATAACCAGCGTCTCCAGCACCAGGAAGGCGATCATGTAATCGACCACCCGGTCCTTGATCGTGGTCCAGCTGGCCAGGATACAGATCGGCATCAGGAAGGCAGTCAGCAGCACGAACAGGATCGAAATCCCGTCCACGCCCATGTGGTACTCGGCGCCCGCGAACCAGACGTATCGCTCGACGAACTGATAGGCGGCGCTGGACGGATCGAAGGTCGCCACCAGCACGGCCGAGACGGCCAGGGTGACGAGCGTCGTCAACAGGGCGATCCAGCGCGCCGCACCGTCGGCCCCGGCCTTGTTGAACAGCCGCGCCAGCAGGATCAGGCCCGCGCCGACCAGCGGCAGGAAGGTGACGACGCTGAGGATGTAGGGGATCTGGGGCAAGATCAGGCTCCCCACGCATAGATGGCGAAGGCGAGGAAGCCAGCGAGGCCGAGCAACATCACGAAGGCGTAGAAATAGACATAGCCGGACTGGAACCGGGCAAGACCGCCCGCGAATTTCCGCGACAGCCAGGCCATGCCGTTGGGCCCGCCTCCGTCGATGATCTTCACATCGCCGACCTTCCAGAACAGGTCGCCGAGCGCCCGCGCGCCCTTCACGAACACGACGTCATACAGCTCGTCGAAGAACCACTTGTTGTACAGGAAGGCGTGAACCACACCCCCGCGATCGGCCATCCGGCGCGCCATGCCTTCCTTCATCACATAGAGCCAGAAGGCTGCGAAACTGCCGATCAGGGTCAGGATCAGCGGCGACCATTTCACCCAGACAGGCACATAGTGGCTGTCGTGCAGGACATGATTGGCCTCGGCCACGAAGATCGCGCCGCGCCAGAAGTCGTGCTCGTGATCGCCGATGAACCAGGGCGCGAAGACGAAGCCGGCGGCGATCGCCCCGACCGCCAGCAGCAGCAGCGGAACCAGCATCACCAGCGGACTCTCATGCGGCTTCAGCGGGCCGTGATGGGCGTGGTCGTCGTGCGCATGATCGTCATGCGCATGGCCGTCCGCGATCGGCTCCGAATGGGTTTCCAGCTGGGCATGCGAGGCGTGGTCGTCATGCGCGTGGTCATCATGATGCGCGTCCTTCCAGACCGGCTTGTTGTGGAAGGTCATGAACACCAGACGCCATGAATAGTAGGCGGTCAGACCGGCGGCGAGCAGGCCGACGAAGAAGGCGAACAGGCCCATGGCCGAATGGCCGTTGGTGAACGAGGCAAAGGCGCTCTCGATGACCGAGTCCTTGGAGTGGAAGCCGGCGAAGCCGCCGACGCCCGGGATGCCGATGCCGGTGATGGCGAGCGTGCCGATCATCATCACCGCATAGGTGACCGGCAGCAGCTTCCACAGCCCGCCCATCTTCCGCATGTCCTGCTCGTGATGCATCCCGTGGATCACCGAGCCAGCGCCGAGGAACAGCAGGGCCTTGAAGAAGGCGTGGGTGAACAGGTGGAACATGGCGGCCTGATAGGCGCCGACGCCCGCCGCAAAGAACATGTAGCCGAGCTGGGAACAGGTCGAATAGGCGATGACCCGCTTGATGTCGTTCTGGGCCAGGCCGACCGTCGCCGCGAACAGGGCCGTGACCGCGCCGGTCAGGGCGATGATGGCCGAGGCGACCGGGGCGTACTCATAGATCGGAGACAGCAGGCAGACCATGTAGACGCCGGCGGTGACCATGGTCGCCGCGTGGATCAGGGCCGATACGGGTGTCGGACCTTCCATGGCGTCCGGCAGCCAGGTGTGCAGGAAGAACTGGGCCGACTTGCCCATGGCGCCGACGAACAGCAGGGCCCCGGCGAGGTCGAGCGCCGACCAGTTGTGGCCGAGGAAGACCCAGCCCGTGCCGGCCTTCGAGGCGATCAGCGGGAACAGTTCGGCGAACTGGATGGTGCCGAACATCCAGAACACGGTCAGGATGCCGAGGGCGAAGCCGAAGTCGCCGACGCGGTTGACCACAAAGGCCTTGATGGCGGCGGCGCTGGCGGTGGACTTCTTGTACCAGAAGCCGATCAGCAGATAGGACGCCAGCCCCACCCCTTCCCAGCCGAAGAACAGCTGCATGAAGTCGGCGGCGGTGACCAGCGCCAGCATGGCGAAGGTGAACAGCGAGAGGTAGGCGAAGAACCGCGGCTTGTCGGGATCCTCGGCCATATACCCCCACGAATAGAGGTGGACGAGCGAGGACACGCTGGTGACCACGACCAGCATGACCGCCGACAGGGCGTCGATGCGGATCGACCAGACCGACTGGAAATCGCCGACATTGATGAAGGGGAAAAGCTCGACCGTGAAGGCCTCGAGCCCGCCCCAGGTCCACTGGCTGAACACGATCCAGGCCACGGCGCATGAGAAGAACAGCAGGCCTGTGGTGATCGATTTGGACACCAGATCGCCGAGCCGCCGGCCGCTCAGGCCGACGATGACGGCGCCGAGCAGCGGGGCGAAGACGCCAAGGGTGACGAGAAGCACGAGATCCACGGTCAGCCCTTCATCACGGAGGCGTCGTCAACCGCGATGTCGCCGCGGTTGCGGAAGAAGGTCACCAGAATGGCCAGGCCGACGGCCGCCTCGGCGGCGGCCACGGTCAGGACGAACATGGCCATGATCTGCCCCTGAACGTCATTCAGATAGGCCGAGAAGGCGACGAAATTGATGTTCACGGCCAGCAGGATCAGCTCGATCGACATCAGGATGATGATGACGTTCTTGCGGTTCACGAAGATGCCGAAGACACCGATGGTGAACAGGATCGCGCCCACCGCCAGATAGTGCTGCAGGGTGATTTCCATCAGACCAGATCCTCCGGAGTCACGCCGGCGCCGGTGGTCACGGACTTGACCTCCATGGCCGTCTTCGCGTCACGGCCGACCTGGCGGGCGACGTTCTGGCGCTTGATGTTGGGCTTGTGGCGCAAGGTCAGGACGATGGCGCCGATCATGGCGATCAGCAGCACGATGCCCGCCGCCTGGAAGATATAGACATAGTCCGTGTACAGAACACGCCCGATGGCCTCGACATTGGTCATGTCAGCCGTGGCGGCGACCGGTCCGGTCGCATCGGCGGCGGCGCCGCCGCTGACGACCGCCAGCGAGATCATGATCATCTCGGCCAGCAAAATGCCCGCCACAATGGCCGCCAGTGGCAGATAGCGGGCATAGCCCTCGCGCAGCCGCACGAAGTCGACGTCCAGCATCATGACGACGAACAGGAACAGCACCGCGACGGCGCCGACGTAGACGACCACCAGCAGCATCGCCAGGAACTCCGCCCCGAGCAGGACGAACAGCCCCGCCGACGAGAAGAAGGCCAGGATCAGCCACAGCACGCTATGCACGGGGTTCTTCGCCGTGACGACCATCAGGCCGCCCAGCACGGCCACCGTGGCCAGCAGATAGAAGGCAATGCCTTGCAACATCGGAGGCCTTCGCCCCTTTCGGTTAGTGGAGGACGACCCCGTTCGGAATCGCCGACCTGTTCAGCGTCTGCGCCTTAACGGTAAGGCGCGTCGAGTTCCAGATTCTTCGCGATCAGTCGTTCCCAGCGGTCGCCGTTGGCGAGCAGCCGGTCCTTGTCGTAGAGCAGCTCTTCCCGCGTCTCGACAGTGAACTCCGAGTTCGGGCCTTCGACGATGGCGTCCACCGGGCAGGCCTCGGCGCACAGTCCGCAGTAGATGCATTTGACCATGTCGATGTCGTAGCGGGTCGTGCGGCGGCTGCCGTCGGCGCGCGGTTCGGCCTCGATAGTGATGGCCTGGGCCGGGCAGATGGCTTCGCACAGCTTGCAGGCGATGCAGCGTTCCTCGCCGTTCGCATAACGGCGCAGGGCATGCTCGCCGCGGAAGCGCGGCGACTGCGGATTGCGCTCGAACGGATAGTTCACCGTGGCCTTGGGGCGGGCCATGTATTTCAGCGACAGGCCGATCGCGCCGACGGCGTCGATCAGAAGCGCGCCCTTCGCGGCCTGGACGAGACGGTTGAACATTACTGGCTGGCTCCGGTGCGGGCGCACTCGCGGGCGTACCGCTCGCTCTGTTGGTCCATGGTTTCGCAGCGGCGCAGGCGCTCGGCCTCCTGCCGTTCGATACGTTCCTGCCGCTGCTGCCACTGATGCGCCGAAACCGGCTCGGGCTCATAGGCGGCGCACGCCGACAGGGAGGCGGCCGCCAACATGACGGTCAGAAGCCGGTTCATCTGTCCCTCTCCATCCGCCTGCACGCCTCGCGCATCCGCTCCTGCTCCTGCCGGCTGGTGTCACCGCGCGCCACATAGCATTCGGGATGCGTCTCGGGGGGGCGCTGCCGGTTCCGCTCAGCGCGATCCAGCCGGTCGATGGGAGACGTGACCTCCGGCGTGATCGGCGCGAACACCGTATTGCACCCGCCGATCACCACGCTTGCCAGCATCAGACCCGATAGCGTCAAAATCCGGATCATGAGCCCACCGCGAACACGCGCCAAGCGGCGACCACGACGACGCAGACCAGCGAGGTCGGCAGGAAGATCTTCCAGCCCAGACGCATCAGCTGGTCATAGCGGTAGCGAGGCACGAAGGCCTTCACCAGGGCGATCATGCAGAACCAGAACACCGTCTTGGCGAGGAAGGTGACCAGATAGATCGCCTGCTCCAGCCAGCCAGGCAGCATGTCCAGCCAATCCTGCGGCACGCCCGGATTCCACCCGCCGAAGAACAGCAGGGTGATCATGGCGCACATGAAGACGATGTTGGCGTATTCGCCGATCATGAACAGCAGGTAGGGCGTCGAGCTGTATTCGACCTGATAGCCGGCCACGAGTTCGGACTCGGCCTCCGGCAGGTCGAACGGCGGGCGGTTGGTCTCGGCCAGGGCCGAGACGAAGAAGATGATCGCCATCGGGAACATCACCGCGATGGTGGGCCAGGTCCCGGCCCCGCCGCCGAAGGCGTACCAGTTCCAGAACATGCCTTCCTGCTGCGTCACGATCGAGGTCAGGTTCATCGACCCGGCCAGCAGGATGACGTTGATGATCACCAGACCGATGGAGACCTCATAGGACACCATCTGCGCGGCGGACCGCAGCGAGCCCAGGAACGGATACTTCGAGTTCGAAGCCCATCCGCCCATGATGATGCCGTACACGCCCAGCGA
>NZ_DDRM01000002.1:33633-34197 GCF_002343105.1 Brevundimonas sp. UBA2416 | reverse complement strand
GCCCAGGCGATGAAGGCCAGGATGAAGGTCAGCAGCGGCGCCAGCAGGAACACCACCTTGTCGGCGCCCGCCGGGACGATGATTTCCTTGAGCACGAATTTGAAGAAGTCCGCGAACGACTGCAGCAGGCCGAACGGCCCGACCACATTGGGTCCTTTGCGCATCTGCACCCCGGCCCAGATCTTCCGGTCGGCCAGCAGCAGGAAGGCGAGCGAGATCAGGATGCCGACGGTGACCAGCAGGATGCCGCCGGCGGTGATCAGCAGCCAGCCGACAGGGCTGGTCCAGAAGCTCGGCGGAATCAGGCCCCAGAGCCAGACGGCCAGAAACCCGAGACCGGCGGCGATGGCCAGACCGACGACGGTCAGGAAGATCGTCGCCAGCGGGTTCGAGCGATGGGTCACGACGTCGGTCATCGCCTTACTCCGCCGCCATCGCGACCGGGGCGATCCGCAGGGCGGACAGCTCGGCCATGGTCACGCTGGCGCGCGTGATCGGGTTGTTCAGATAGGGGTCGCGCACCGCCGAAACGAAGCTCGTGTCGCCCAGATCGCCCTTCTTGCC
>NZ_DDRM01000002.1:33188-33480 GCF_002343105.1 Brevundimonas sp. UBA2416 | reverse complement strand
GTCGCCCAGATCGCCCTTCTTGCCCAGCGAACCCACGTCAAACGACGCGGGCGCCGGCAGGTAGTCGATCCGGCCAAAGGTCGGATGATCCGCCATCAGTTTCGAGCGCAGGGCGTCGAGCGTGTCGTACGGCAGGGTCTGGCCCACCAGGGCCGACAGCGCCCGCAGGATGGCCCAGTCTTCCTTCGCCTGTCCCTTGGGGAAGACGACGCGTTCGGCCATCTGCACCCGGCCCTCGGTATTGACGTACAGGCCGGCCTTTTCCGTATAGGCCGCGCCCGGCAGGATCACG
>NZ_DDRM01000002.1:0-33039 GCF_002343105.1 Brevundimonas sp. UBA2416 | reverse complement strand
TAGGCCGCGCCCGGCAGGATCACGTCGGCGCCGTGCGCCCCGCGATCGCCGTGGCTGCCCAGATAGACGCGGAAGGCCTTGGACTTCGACAGGTCAATCTCGTCGGCGCCGAGTAGGAACAGCACGTCCAGCGCGCCCTTGGCCGCCATCTCCGCCGCCGTCTTGCCGCCCGTTGCCGGGACGAAGCCCATGTCGAGACCGGCCACCCGCGACGCCGCGCTGTGCAGGACGTTGAAGCCGTTCCAGACGCCAGAGTCCTTGGCGGCGACCACGCCGACCTTCTGCGCCAGAGCGCCCAGGGCGTTCAGCACAGCTGCGCCGTCCGGGCCCGATACCGCACCCGCGCCGACGATGATCGCCGGACGCTCCGCCTTCGAAAGGAAGTCCGTCGCCGCCTTCGGCAGCTTGGCCAGGGTCTTCGAACCGGCGCCGAGCCAGCTGTAGTCATAGGTCAGGTTCACCTGCTCGCCGATCAGGCCGATCTCCGTCTTGCCGGCCAGCCACGCCTTGCGCAGCCGGGTGTTCAGCAGCGGGGCCTCGGTACGCGGATTGGCGCCCACGATCAGGACGGCGTCGGCATTCTCGACGCCCGCCAGACCCGAGTTGAACAGCCAGCCTTCGCGCGGACCGTAACCCAGCGCCGACCCGTCCTGACGGCAGTCGGTATTGGCCGACCCGAGAGCGCGGAACAGGTCCAGCGCCGCCTTCATCGATTCCGCGTCCTGCAGGTCGCCGGCGATGACGCCGATCCGGTCCGCGGCCGCGGCGTTCAGCTTGGCCGCCACAAGGCCCAGGGCCTCGTCCCACGAGGCCGCGCGCAGCTTTCCGTTCTCGCGCACCCAGGGCTTGTCCAGCCGCTGGCGCTGCAGGCCGTCGACGGCGTAGCGGCTGACGTCGGACAGCCACTCCTCGTTTATGCCCTCGTTGACGCGCGGCAGGATGCGCATCACCTCGGCGCCCTTGGCGTCGGCGCGGATGTTCGAGCCCAGGGCGTCCATGACGTCGATGGTCTCGGTCTTCTTCAGCTCCCACGGGCGGTAGTGATACTGCCACGGCCGGTGGGTCAGGGCGCCGACCGGACACAGGTCGTTGACGTTGCCCGACAGTTCGCTGTCGACCGCCTTCTCCAGATAGGTGGTGATCTCGGCGTCCTCGCCGCGCGAGATCATGCCGATGTCCGGCACGCCCGCCACTTCCGTCACGAACCGCACGCAGCGGGTGCACTGGATGCACCGCGTCATGAAGGTCTTGATGGTCGGCCCCATGTTCTTTTCTTCGACCGCGCGCTTGTTCTCCGCATAGCGGGAACCGTCGCGGCCATAGCCCATGGCCTGGTCCTGCAGATCGCACTCACCGCCCTGGTCGCAGATCGGGCAGTCCAGCGGGTGGTTGATGAGCAGGAACTCCATCACCCCTTCGCGGGCCTTCTTGACCATCGGCGTGTCGGTGAAGATTTCCTGGCCCTCGGCCGCCGGCAGGGCGCACGAGGCCTGAGGCTTCGGCGGTCCGGGCTTCACCTCGACCAGGCACATGCGGCAGTTGCCGGCGATCGACAGCCGCTCGTGATAGCAGAAGCGCGGAATCTCCTGTCCGGCGCGTTCGGCGACCTGGAGCACGGTCATCCCGGGCTCGAACTCGACCTCTACGCCGTTGACTTTCGCGATGGGCATTCGCCGCGACCTCTGCGTTTCTTCTAAGCGGACCGGATCAGAACCAGGACTTGTTCCCCGCGACATAGTCGCGGTGGAAGTCGCCGTCTGATTTGAGCAGGTAGATGATGAATTCGATGAAGGCGATGACGCCGACGATGAAGGGAATGATGCCGAAGGTGATCCAGCCGATCGTCCCTCCCAGCAGCATCAGCACCCCGGCCGTCGTCTTGCCGAGATAGAATTTGTGGATGCCGATCCAGCCGAGGAAGAAGGCCAGAAGGGCGGCGACGATACGGTTCTTGTCGCCCGACAGGTTCAGCGGCGCGCCGCTGATGATGTAGATGTTGGTGGCCACGCCGTCGCCGATTTCGAAATCGACTGTCGAACCCGCGAAGGCCTCGCGCGCGCCGCCCATGAGCGCGCCACGCGTAAAGGTGTAGCGCACGCCGTCGTCGCCGCTGATCAGGCCGGAACCGGTGTAGTCGTCGTAGCTCAGAACCTTGCCGCGCATCAGCCCTGCCCCTCGACGCCTGCGACCGCGCCGCTGTCGGGCAGGGTCTGGTTGATGGTCACCGTCTCGCCGTCCAGGACGAACCGTGTCACCGGATCGCCGGCCTGGTTCATCCATCGGTCTCGGCCCGGATCGGTCGCATCGACCGGCTTCCAGTGGATCAGGTCGCCTTCGACCCGGCATTGCGCCCGGCGGCGTCCACCGTCGACCGGCGCGCGCCAGGAGGCATTCACGATGCGGCCCTCAAGTCCGTCGATCTGGATGTCGGCGACCCCCTGCCCATGGATCTCTGCAAGGCCGGCCTGACACACTCGGCGCAGGTCGGAGCCGGTAAGTACCACCGGCGCGGCGACCTCGGCGTCAGACGCCGGGGGGGCGGCCGAAACAACGTCCACCGGCGTCGGCGCAGCCTTCTCCGGCTCGGCGCCACAGGCGGCGAGAGCAAGAGCGGTCACAGCGATGACGGCGGCTGCGCGCATCCCTACTCCGCCGCGATCGCATGGCCGGCGAAATTCGCACGGCGGCTGCGGTAGGAGGAGATGCGCTCCTCGATCTCGTGACGGAAATGCCGGATCAGACCCTGCACCGGCCAGGCGGCGGCGTCGCCGAGGGCGCAGATGGTGTGGCCCTCGATCTGGGTCGAGACTTCCAGTAGCAGGTCGATCTCGGACGGATCAGCCTCGCCGACGGCCATCCGCTCCAGCACCCGCCACATCCAGCCCGTACCCTCGCGGCAAGGCGTGCACTGGCCACAGCTCTCGTGCTTGTAGAAATAGCTGATGCGGGCGATGGCGCGGACCAGGTCGGTCGACTGGTCCATCACGATCACCGCTGCGGTGCCGAGGCCCGACTTCATGTCGCGCAGACTGTCGAAGTCCATCAGCGCGACTTCCGACATCTCGCGCGTGATCAGCGGCACGGACGAGCCCCCCGGGATGATGGCCTTCAGATTGTCCCAGCCGCCGCGCACGCCGCCGCAGTGGTCTTCCAGCAGCTGACGCAGCGGGATCGACATCGCTTCTTCGACATTGCACGGCCGGTTCACATGGCCGCTGATCGACATGATCTTGGTGCCGGTGTTGTTCGGCCGGCCGAAGCCCGCGAACCACTCGGCCCCGCGGCGCAGGATGGTGCCCACCACCGCGATCGACTCGACGTTGTTCACCGTGGTCGGGCAGCCGTAGAGACCTGCGCCGGCCGGGAACGGCGGCTTCAGTCGCGGCTGACCCTTCTTGCCCTCCAGCGACTCCAGCAGAGCCGTCTCCTCGCCGCAGATATAGGCCCCGGCGCCGTGGTGGATGTAGACGTCGAAATCCCAGCCATGGACGTTGTTCTTGCCGATCAGCTTCGCCTCATAGGCCTGCTTGACCGCCGCCTCCATGCGCTCGCGTTCCAGCACATATTCGCCGCGCAGATAGATGTAACAGGCGTGCGCCTGCATCGCGAAGCTGGCGATCAGACAGCCCTCGATCAGCAGTTGCGGATCGTGGCGCATGATCTCCCGGTCCTTGCAGGTCCCGGGCTCGGATTCGTCGGCATTGACGACCAGATAGTGCGGCCGGTCCTTCACCTCTTTCGGCATGAACGACCACTTGAGGCCGGTGCTGAAACCCGCGCCGCCGCGGCCGCGCAGGCCCGAATTCTTGACGTTGGAGATGATCCAGTCTCGCCCGAGGTCGAGCATGTCCTTGGTCGCGTTCCACGCGCCGCGCGCCTTCGCCCCCTCCAGCGTCCAGTCATGGAAGCCGTACAGGTTGGTGAAGATGCGGTCCTTGTCTTCGAGGATACCGACCATGGTTCAGTTCGTCTCCCGCATACGTTGGCGGTGATAGCGGGTGCGCAGAAAGATGGCGGCCAGCATCAGGGCCCAGCCGAGGGCCAAGGCCGCATAACCGGCCCACTGCACAGCCGGGCCGGCGGCGCCGGCCGAGGCCGAAGCCCAGACCGCGATAGCGCCGAGAATGACCAGGGCGAACCCGGCCAGCCGCTGGTTGCGACCCACCGCCCGCAGCTCGGCGCGGTACTGGGCGACCTTGGCCTCATCGCTCAGGTCAGGCCGGCTCATGCCGTCACCGGGTCAGAGTTCGGCAGCTTCTTGATCTTCTTGCCCGCCGAGCCGTCATAGAGTTTCGGATCGGTCAGGGTCAGGGCCCCGCCTTCCGGCTCCGAACTGGTGCGGCCGACGCGGCTGCCCGGCTTCGGCTTCTTGCCGGCGGAGAAGTCGTCGATGATCTGCGCCATGCTGTCGGCGGTCAGGTCCTCGAAATAGTAGTCGTTGATCTGGGCCATCGGCGCATTGGCGCAGGCGCCCAGGCATTCGACTTCCTGCCAGGTGAAGCGGCCGTCGGCGCTGAGCGTATCCTTCGGGCCGATCTTCTTCTTGCAGACGTCCATCAGCTCGCCCGCGCCGCGCAGCATGCAGGGCGTGGTGCCGCAGACCTGGATCAGGGCGACCGAGCCGACCGGCTCCAGCATGAACATGGTGTAGAAGGTCGCGACCTCCAGCACCCGGATGTAAGGCATGCCCAGCAGCTCGGCGATGGCGCGGATCGCGGGCTCGGAGACCCAGCCCTCCTGCTTCTGCACCAGCCACAGGATCGGGATCACCGCCGACTGGCGACGATCGATCGGATATTTGGCGATCCACCAGTCGCATTTCGTCTTCGTCGCCTTCGAGAAGGCGAACGAGGCCGGCTGTTCCTTGGCGAGACGACGAACGCTCATCGGTCCACTTCTCCGAAAACGATGTCGAGCGAGCCCAGGATGGCCGAGACATCCGCCAGCATGTGGCCGCGGTTCATCCAGTCCATGGCCTGCAGCGAGCGGAAGCCCGGGGCCGAGATCTTGACGCGATAGGGTTTGTTGGTGCCGTCCGAGACCAGATAGATGCCGAACTCGCCCTTGGGCGCCTCGACCGAGGCATAGACCTCGCCCTCGGGCGTGCGGAAGCCTTCGGTGTAGAGTTTGAAGTGGTGGATCAGGGCTTCCATCGACCGCTTCATCTCACCGCGCCGCGGCGGGACGATCTTGTTGTCCTCGACCATCACCGGCTCGCCGGGGCAGTTGCGCAGTTTGTGGATGCACTGCTCCATGATGTGCACCGACTGCTTCATCTCCTCGATGCGGCACAGATAGCGGTCCCAGCAGTCGCCGTTCTTGCCGACGGCGATGTCGAACTCGAGGTCGGCATAGCATTCATAGGGCTGCGACTTGCGCAGGTCCCACGGAATGTCCGAGCCGCGCAGCATCACCCCGGTGAAGCCCCAGTCCAGCGCCTGCTGTTTCGACACCACGCCGATGTCGACGTTGCGCTGTTTGAAGATGCGGTTCTCGGTGACGAGGGACTCGATGTCCTTCAGGGCGGCCGGGAACTCACGGCACCAGCGGCCGATATCGTCGATCAGGTCGTTCGGCAGGTCCTGATGGACGCCGCCGGGCCGGAAATAGTTGGCGTGCAGACGGGCGCCCGAGGCGCGCTCGTAGAACACCATCAGCTTCTCGCGTTCCTCGAAGCCCCACAGCGGCGGCGTCAGGGCGCCGACGTCCATGGCCTGAGTGGTCACGTTCAGCAGATGCGAGAGGATCCGGCCGATCTCGGAATACAGCACCCGGATCAGCTGGGCCCGGTACGGCACGTCCACGCCCAGCAGCTTTTCGATAGCCAGGCAGAAGGCGTGCTCCTGGTTCATCGGCGCGACATAGTCGAGGCGATCCAGATAGGGCACGTTCTGGAGGTAGGTGCGGGCCTCCATCAGCTTCTCGGTGCCGCGGTGCAGCAGGCCGATGTGCGGATCGACGCGCGTGACCAGCTCGCCATCCAGCTCCAGAACCAGACGCAGCACGCCGTGCGCGGCCGGGTGTTGCGGGCCGAAATTGATTGTGAATTTCCGATCGTCCAGCGCGCGGGCGTGGTCGGTCAGGCCGTCATCAAAGATGTCGGTGGCGCCGATCGGGGTGGTGGGTGCGTGGCCGTCAGCCATCAACGGAATCCTCGTCGTGCAAACGGCCCTTGCGGGTCAGCGCCACAAGCCAGCCCAGGGCCAGCGTCAGCACGCCCATGCCCGAAACCGCGGCGGTCGAAAGCTCCCAGTTGCCGGTCAGCACCGCCAGCGCCAGCGGCGTCGACAGCAACACCGCCGAGGCCCCCAGCAGCGCGCTCTGCAACTCGCCGGCCGACAGGCGCCGGATGCCCGCCCCGACGGCCAGACAGACCACGGCCACCATGATGGCCACGCCCAGCGACTGCAGCTGCGCCGGCTCCACCTCGGGTGCCCGCGTGAACCAGCCGGTCAGCCGCGCGCCCAGGGTGAACAGAAACGCCGTCGAGAACGTCACCAGAAAGAAGGATGACGCCGAACGAATGGCTGCGCGATTCATCTTCATGGATCATCCCGCCTTCTCATCGCCGGGCAGGACGGTCGTCGGATATTCGGCGCCTTCCCACGGGGACAGGAAATCAAAGTTCCGGAATTCCTGGGTCAGTTTGACGGGTTCATACACAACCCGCTTCTGCTCCTCGTCATAACGCACTTCGACATACCCGGTCATCGGGAAGTCCTTGCGGAGCGGATGCCCCTGGAAGCCATAGTCGGTCAGCAGCCGGCGCAGGTCGGGGTGACCCGAGAACAGCATGCCGTACATGTCGAACGCCTCGCGCTCGAACCAGTCAGCGCAGGGGAAGACGCCCACGGCGCTGGGCACCGGCTGGACCTCGTCCGTCGTCAGCTTGACCCGCACGCGCGCATTCCGGGTCATCGACAGCAGGTGGTAGACCACCTCGAACCGCTCCTCGCGGTCCGGGAAGTCGACGCCGCAGAGGTCCAGCAGCTGGTGGAAGCCGAACCGGTCCTTCAGCGCCGTCAGCACCTCAATGATGCTGTCGCGGTCGGTGATCAGCGTCAGTTCGCCGAAAGCCACCTGGGCCTCGACGCCCAGCGCCCCGACCATCTCGGCGCCCAACGGCGTCAGGGCGGTCTCCATCTCGGCGATACGGGCGAGCGCGTTCATCGGTCGATCGTCCCGGTCCGGCGGATCTTCTTCTGCAGCTGCAACAGCCCGTACAGCAGCGCCTCCGCCGTCGGCGGACAGCCGGGCACATAGACGTCCACCGGCACGACCCGGTCGCAGCCGCGAACCACGCTATAACTGTAGTGGTAGTACCCGCCGCCGTTGGCGCAGCTGCCCATGGACAGCACATAGCGCGGGTCCGGCATCTGGTCGTAGACCTTGCGCAGGGCCGGGGCCATCTTGTTGGTCAGGGTGCCGGCCACGATCATCAGGTCGGACTGGCGCGGGCTGGCGCGCGGGGCCATGCCGAACCGCTCCATGTCGAAGCGCGGCATCGAGGCCTGCATCATCTCCACGGCGCAACAGGCCAGGCCGAACGTCATCCACATCAGCGAACCCGTTCGGGCCCAGTTGATGACGTCGTCCAGCGAGGTGGTGATGAAGCCGCGCTCGCCCAGTTCGGCATTCACGGCCTCGAAGAATTTGTCGTGGATGGCCGGATCATAGCCCTCCACCGACGAACGGGCGCCGGTGTTGAACATGGTCGTGCTCATCGGTGTGGCCAGACGCGAGGACGCCGGGCCCACGGGCGAAGCGCCCTGGTTGCCGACCCCGATCAGCGGGACGGTATTGGTCGTCACTCCCATTCGAGCGCGCCCTTCTTCCATTCGTAGATGAACCCGACGGTCAGCACGCCGAGGAAGACCATCATCGACCAGAAGGCGAACACCATGCCCGCGCGCGACAGGTCGAACATCGACACCGCCCAGGGGAACAGGAAGGCCACCTCGAGATCGAAGATGATGAAGAGGATGGAGACCAGATAGAAGCGCACGTCGAACTTCATGCGCGCGTCGTCGAAGGCGTTGAAGCCGCACTCATAGGCGGACAGCTTCTCGCTGTCCGGATTCCTGGGGGCCAGCACCCAGGCCGCCAGCATGAAACCGAGGCCTAGCACGGTCGCGATCCCGAGAAAGATCACGATCGGCAGATATTCGAGCAGGAATGCATTCATCCGGAAGGGACCTTGTCCGCCATCAAAGGGAGGGGCGGATTCGGCGCTTTCTAGACGCAAGCTCGCCGCGGTTCAAACCCGGCTTTGATCGATCGACTGATTGCGATTCGTTCTCACCTTCTCGCGAATTCGACAGGCGCGCCCGGTCCTTGGCATAGTCGGCCCAAAGCGCCGGCGACAGGAGGAATGACGGGCATGGGCATCGGCAATTGGCTACTCAACGGCGTTGAGAAGGCGGGCAATAAATTGCCCGACCCGGTGTTCATCTTCGTCTGGCTCATCGCCATCCTGATGGGGGTCAGCGTCCTCGGCTCCACCCAGGGCTGGCAGGTCGTCAATCCGGTGACCCAGGAGGTTATTCAGGCCCAGAGTTTGTTCTCGTCCGAGAATATCCGGAAATTATTCCAGGAGATGCCCAAGACGCTGACCGGCTTTGCGCCCCTGGGCTATGTGCTGGTCGTCATGCTGGGCGCCGGCGTCGCCGAGCGCACGGGCCTGTTCGGCTCAGCGATGAAGGCAGGCGTGCGTCAGGCGCCGAAGGCGCTGCTGACGCCGATCGTGATCTTCGTCGCCATTATCGCCAACCACGCCGCCGACGCGGCCTATGTGGTGTTGATCCCGCTTGCCGCTGCGCTGTACGCGGCCGCGGGTCGCCATCCGGTTGTCGGCATCGCGGCCAGCTTCGCCGGGGTCTCGGGCGGCTTCTCGGCCAACATCTTCCCGGGTCAGCTCGACGCCCTGCTGCTGGGCATCACCGAGCCGGCGGCCCAGCTGATCGATCCGTCGTTCAGCGTCAACATCGCCGGCAACTGGTGGTTCATAGCCGGCATGACCTTGCTGTTCGTGCCGGTGGGCTGGTGGGTCACCGACAAGATCGTCGAACCGCGGCTGGGCGCCTGGACGCCGATTCCCGGCGCGCCGATTGATGATGCCGACAAGCCGCTGGAGCGCCAGCAGAGCAAGGGACTGCTGTGGGCCGGCCTGGTGGCGCTGCTGGTGGTCGGCCTGTTCGCCTGGCTGGTGCTCTCGCCGGCGGCCCCGCTGATCGACTCCGAAGCCGGGACAGGCGCGGGCCGGCTGCAGCCCTTCTATCAGTCGCTGGTCGCGGCCTTCTTCATGCTTTTCCTGTTGACCGGCATCGCCTACGGGGTCGCGGCCAGGACCGTGCGCAATCACCGCGACATCGTGAGAATGATGTCCCAGGCCATGGCTGACATGGGCCCCTACATCGTGCTGGCCTTCGTGGCCGCGCATTTCGTTGCCATGTTCAACTGGTCCGGTCTCGGACCGATCATGGCTGTGGCGGGCGCCGAACAGATCCGGGGCCTGTCCGGCATCGAGCCGGGCTCGACCGATCCGATCGGAGCCGGGCAGCTCTTCGTCCTTCTGGTGACCATTGTCCTGGTCAGCGCCCTGATCAATCTGTTCGTCGGATCGGCCTCGGCCAAATGGGCCTTCCTGGCGCCGATCCTGGTGCCGATGCTGATGCTGGTCGGCGTCAGCCCCTACATGACCACCGCCGCCTACCGGATGGGCGATTCGACCACCAACATCATCACGCCCCTGATGGTCTATTTCCCGCTGATCCTGACCTTCGCCCAGCGCTGGGTGAAGGATTTCGGCCTGGGCAGCCTGATGGCGGTGATGCTGCCCTACTCCGTCGCCTTCACCATCGCCGGCGCGATTCTTACGGGCATCTGGGCGGCCGCGCAGATTCCGTTGGGACCGGGCGAGGGCGTCACCTATCAGCTGCCCACGCCGGCCGAGGCGGCCCAGCCCGCCAATCCGGTCGGGCCCGCCGCGCCGGCACAGTCCGCCCCGCCGGCGTCCGCTTCACCTCCATCGGCGCCGGTCACGGCCCCGGCGCCGGAGCGGTGAGCGGCGGGGTGCTTTTTTCGCTGTTCGGAACGCTTGACGCCGCCGGACGGCCCGCCTAAACGACGCCCCTCGCCGCGACGCACTGCTTCGCGGCGGGGAGATGCGGGTGTAGCTCAGTTGGTTAGAGTGCCGGCCTGTCACGCCGGAGGTCGCGGGTTCGAGTCCCGTCACTCGCGCCATTCCCTTTGATATCGAATTCAGGGAATGGCGCGGCCCCGCCGGTGTGAACCGGCCTCCCATCACCGCAGCGTCAGAACCGGATCGACCGCCTCAAGCGCCCGTTCGCGCCCTTCCGGCCCCGCCGTGATCTGGACGAAGGTGAAGCCCCGCTCCGTCAACTCATCCAGCAGACCCGGCAGGGCGGCGATCATCTGCGGCCGGGTCTCGTGCAGAATCAGCACCCCGCCCCGGTTGCTCTCCATCGCATTCAGGGTGATCCGCGTGATCGACTCGGCAGAATAGCCGCGCCAGTCGTCGGTGCCGGCCTCGGCCGAGACGACGATGATCCCGCGCTGGTTCAGCCAGTCCGCCATGAACGCCCCCTCGCCCAGCCCCGGAAAGCGGAACATCGGCTCGATCCGGGCGCGTTCCTCGGCCGGGGCGTCGGCCAGGGCGGCCTCGAGCGCGGCATAGCTCCTGCGGACCTCGGTGACCTGGGCCTCGCGGGCCCAGTGACGCAGATAGGTCGGGTGCGACCAGCTGTGGCTGGCGACGTTGTGGCCCCGGCGCACGACCTCACGCACCTGTTCGGGATGCGCCCGCGCATACTGGCCGACGAAGAAGAAGGTCGCCTTGATCCCCCGCTCGTCGAGGATGTCCAGCACCCGGTCGTTGTACAGCGCGCTGGGGCCGTCATCGAAGGTCAGGGCGATCGCCCTGGGCGGCAGCGGCGTCCGGACGTGCTGGATCGAGCCATAGCGGCCCGGCGGCATCGTCAGCAGGGCCTGACCCGCCTGGGCATTCGCTCGCGAAACGTAGGGAACCTCGCTGCTCTCCGCTGGTACGCGGGGCAGCCAGACGGCGAAAGCCGCCGTCAGGGCGATCAGAAACAGACGCACACGCCCTCCCCCCGAGGCTCCAGCTTCTCACGCTATCCCTGCGACGCCGTCCAGCGAGGGCGCGCAACCGCTGGGGGATATTGGAAATTACGGGTTCCGGCCCGCGACCAGGACATTCTGGACCCGGCGGCCCAGCGGATCGCGGGACTGCCAGGTCTGACCGACCTCGGCCTCGACCATCTGGGTGCAGAAGCGCGGGATCAGCATATAGGGCCGCATATTGGTCAGGCAGACCTGCTCCCCGGCGACCGACCAGCGCGCCGCCAGCCGGCGGCCGTCAGAAAACTGGGCGGCGTAGCTGCCATCCGGATTGAACCAGTGCTTGACCCAGCCGCCGTCGGGATAGCGCGACACGACCGTATTTCCGAAGACGGAATTCATTTCGGCCCGACCCGGACCCGCAGCCAGACATGCGACTGTCAGTGTCGCGACGGCAAGCGTACGCAGCATTCCAGCACCCCTACTCAGCCCTTCCCGACCCGGACTATTAACAATCGGTTAGGGAATGCCAAGCCCCGACTCCCGGCACACGAATAGTTGACTCTGGCGTGGGGGCTTATATATGCGGCGCACGTTCGGGACAGGACTGGCGAATCCGCGCCGCCCGCTCGCCCAGAGACAGGGCGGTTCCGCGACATCGCACGACGGCCCGATGCGCGGGGCGTCCCTTACCAGTCCCAAGGACCCATGACCGAATTCTCCCAGCTTGGCCTCTCGGCCACGACTCTCAAGGCCGTCGCCGACACCGGCTACACCACCGCAACCCCCATTCAGGCCTCGGCCATCCCGGTCGCCCTCGCCGGCCGCGACGTACTCGGCATCGCCCAGACCGGCACCGGCAAGACCGCCGCCTTCACCCTGCCGATGATCGACCGGCTGAGCTCGGGCCGGGCCAAGGCCCGCATGCCGCGCGCCCTCGTCCTGGCCCCGACCCGCGAACTGGCTGACCAGGTCGCCTCCTCGTTCGAGAAATACGCCAAGGGGACCAAACTCAGCTGGGCCCTGCTGATCGGCGGCGTTTCCATGGGCGACCAGGTGACCCTGCTGAACAAGGGCGTCGATGTCCTGATCGCCACACCCGGCCGCCTGCTGGACTTGTTCGAGCGTGGCAAGGTCATGCTCAACGGCGTCGAGATCATGGTCATCGACGAAGCCGACCGCATGCTGGACATGGGCTTCATCCCGGACATCGAGCGCATCTTCAAACTGACGCCACCGCGCCGCCAGACCCTGTTCTTCTCGGCCACCATGCCGCCCGAGATCACCCGTCTGACGACCCAGTTCCTCAAGGACCCGACCCGGCTGGAGGCATCGCGCCCGGCCCAGACGGCGGACACCATCACCCAGTATCTGGTCCGCATTCCCTCCAGCGACCCCAAGGCCAAGCGCGCCGCCCTGCGTGCCCTGATCGGCCGCGCCGACGTTCGCAACGGCATCGTCTTCTGCAACCGCAAATCCGAAGTCGACGTGGTCGCCAAATCGCTGAAGCAGCACGGCTTCGACGCCGCCCCGATCCACGGCGACCTCGACCAGTCGCTGCGCATGAAGACCCTCGCCGCCTTCCGCTCGGGCGAGCTGAAACTGCTGGTGGCCTCCGACGTCGCCGCGCGCGGTCTCGACATTCCCGACGTCAGCCACGTCTTCAACTACGACGTCTCGCACCATGCCGACGACTACGTCCACCGCATCGGCCGCACCGGTCGGGCGGGCAAGCTGGGCCAGACGTTCATGATCGTCACGCCGTCGGATGACCGCTCGCTCGACAAGGTCCTGAAGCTGATCAAGATGGATCCCATCGAGCTGACCCTGGACGGGGTCGACTTCTCGCCCGGCAAGGCCCAGCCGCGTCGTGATTCGGACCGCCCCGAACGCCCGCCCGCCCGCGGCCGTGGCCGCGGACCTCGCGAAACACCGAAGGACGCCGCCACGGAGCCCTCGGAGGTCGTCGCGCCCGTCCCGACCGCCGAGCCGGTGAAGACAGAAGCCGCTGCCGAAGCCCCCGCGCTCGATACGCCATCGTCCGACGCGCCCAAGCCGCGCCGGACCCGGAGCCGCCGCGGCGCCAAGTCCGTCGCCACGGAAGCCGTCGAGGTCGCCGAGGCTCCAGCGGCCGTCGTGGCCCCAACGCCCGCAACGCCCTCGCAGGACCGTCCGGTACAGGAAACCCACCTGCGCCAGTCGGACCGTCGTGGCGACAATGCGAGCCCTGAGCCGCAGCGCTCGAACGGCCGTCCGTTTGGCGAGGGCGACATTCCCGCCTTCCTGCGCCGTCCGGTCTCGATCAAGAGCTGAACCTCGAAAATCGACGGTCAGCGAACCGGATTTAACCCGTCGTTACGGAACCCCCGCATAGCGTAGCCGACGGAAACGGTCGCTCAGCGCGGCCCGGCGGGGAAATCGTATGGCGGCTCAGCTCGAAACCACTCTTCGGGGACCTGAAGCCTACGGTCTGGCGCGTCGGGTCATCGAGGCGATGGAATCAGAGGGCGTCTGGCCGACGCCGCTGAATTTCGAGATCTGGGTCCACTATCTCGGCGACCCGGAAGGGGCGCTCGGCCGTGAAATCAAACGAATTCTGGCGGCGTCCGAGCCGTTCACCGAGGCGACGGCCGACATGCTGGCCGCCGAATACCTGCCGCGCGGACGACTGACCGAGGAAATCCGCGACGCCGGTCGCGTGCTGGATCGGGAACTGTCCAGCGTGTCCGATGCCATCTCCAAGGCCCACAAGTCCCAGGCTGCCTACGGCCAGACCCTGGACAAGGCCGCGACGAGCATCGAGACCGCCGGCGACGGCGCGGGCCTGCAGGCTATCGTCACCGGATTGACCTCGGCCACCCGCAAGGTCCAGCGCGAGAACGAGACGCTGGAGAAGCGGCTGGACGCCTCGACCCGCGAGGTTGCCCGTCTGCGCGAACACCTGGAACAGGTGCGCCGCGACGCCATGACCGACGCCCTGACCAATCTGGCCAATCGCAAGGCGTTCGACGAGCACCTGGAGGCCGCCTGCGCCCAGGCCGACACCGGCGGCGGCGCCCTGACCCTCGCCGTGCTGGATATCGACCACTTCAAGCGGTTCAACGACACTTGGGGACATCAGACCGGCGACCAGGTTCTCCGCTATGTGGCCAGCGTCATGGGCCGCGTGGCCAAGGCGCCCCGCATCGCCGCCCGCTACGGCGGCGAGGAGTTCGCCATGATCTTCCCCCAGGAAAGCCTGGGTCAGGTCGAGACCGCCCTGGAGGCGATCCGCAAGGAAATCGCTTCCCGGTCACTGCGCCGCCGCTCGACGGACGACGAACTCGGAGCCGTGACCCTGTCCGCCGGCTTCGCGCAGCGTCGACCCGGTGAGACCGCCTCCGCCCTGCTCGATCGCGCCGACGCGGCCCTCTACGCGTCCAAACACGCCGGCCGGAACCGCGTCACCAGCGCGGACCGGCTCGACGAGGCCGCCTGAAGCCTTCCGCCCGAGCCATTTCGCATCATAGTGGACCGATGCGCAGCCTCGCCTTCAACGTCGCCTACTGGCTCCTGTCGATCGTCTACACGCTCGGGGCCGCCTTCGCCGCCCTGACCCCCGGCCGCCGCGCCACCAGCTGGATCATCCGCCGCTATGTGAAGCGGATGGTGCAGGCCATGAGGCTGCTGGCCGGCATCCGCATTCAGACGCGGGGCAAGGAACGGCTGCCGCAGGGCGCCTTCATCATCGCCTCAAAACACCAGAGCTGGGGCGACGGCTTCGCCACCTACGACCAGTTCGACGACCTCGCCTTCGTCACCGGGGACCACCTGGAGAAGTTTCCGCTGCTGGGCACGGTGCTGCGCAAGCTGGGGGCCATCGTCGTCAATAACTGCGGCGGCCGCGAAGCCCGCGAGGCGCTGAAACACCGTTCCGCCGACGCCCATGCCGCGGGGCGGAAAATCCTCATCTATCCCGAGGGCAATCTGGCGAAGGTCGGCGAGAAATTCCGCTACCGCTCGGGCGTCTGGCACATGTACCGCGACTTCGACATGCCGGTCGTGCCCCTGGCCACCAACCTCGGCCTGTTCTGGCCGCAGGAGGAATTCCGCAAGAACCCGGGAACCGCCACGCTCGAGTTCCTCGACCCCATCCCCACCGGGCTGGGCAAGGAAGAGTTCCTCACCCGCCTCGAAGCCGCGATCGAAGGCAAGACTGCCGAACTCGTCGCCGACGCGACAGGCCAGCCGGCCACCCCGGCGGTGCGGGTTCTGGCGCCCGATGAGGCAGCCAGGGCGGCTAAAGCGGGTCTCAGGCCCGGCGACGCTGCCGCGACCTGAATCCGATCTGCACCAGATCGATCAGGAACCAGGTGACCGCGCCCGTCACAGCTCGAATGAGATAGTCCTGCGCCGATCCCGCTTCCCGCCAGCTCTCCCCATGAAGCAGGGCAGGCACCGCGAACAGCCCCGCGATGACTGCACCCATGAGCAGGCTCACCACGACCCTCCGACCAAGCGAATGGGACATTTCGAACCGCCCTCTGCCTCGGGAGACAACCACGAGGGCGAAACAATCATGGTTCCCGGATAGGTTCAAGCCGCCGGAATCACGGCCCCATCGTATTTCTGCGCGATGAAGTCCTTGACCGCCTGACTCCGCAGCATGGCCGCCAGGGCCACGATGCGCGGATCGGCCCGGTTGTCCGGCCGCGCCACCAGATAGTTCACATAGGGGCTATCGGCGCCCTCGAGTGTCAGGGCGTCGGTGCGCGGATTAAGGCGGGCGTCCAGCGCGTAGTTGGTGTTGATCACCGCCATGTCGACCTGGTCCAGCACGCGCGGCAGGGTCGCCGACTCGAGTTCGCGGAAACGCAGGTTCTTCGGGTTCTCCACGATGTCGCGCAGCGTCTGCAGCGGATTGACCGGGTCCCTCAGCCGCACCAGTCCGGCCTTCTGAAGCAGGATCAACGACCGGCCGATCGAGGAGGCGTCATTGGGAACCGCCACCTCGGCACGGTCCGGCAGTTCGGCGAGCGTCCGGAACCGGCGCGAATAGGCGCCCAGCGGCTCGACATGCACCCCGGCCACCGTAATCAGGTCCGAACCGCGCGAGGCGTTGAACTCATCCAGATAGGGCTTGGTCTGGAAGTAGTTCACGTCCAGCCGGCCCTCCGCCAGCTGTGTGTTCGGCTGAACATAGTCGTTGAACACCTTGATCTCGATCTGGATTCCATCAGCCGCCAGCAGCGGTTTGATGTGTTCCAGGATTTCCGCGTGCGGCACGGCGGTCGCCCCGACCATCAGCGGTCCCGTGGTCCCCGCGGTCTTGTCCGCCCCCTGCCCGCAGGCGGCGAGCGCCGTCGCGGCGGCGGCGAGGATCAGGAGCGAGCGACGGTTCATGGCGGACCTTTCGGGGAAGCGATCAGCGGTGGGAAACGGCTGCGACCAGACGGTCGCCGAGCATCTGGAGGACCTGCACCAGCAGGAGCAGCAGCACGACGGTCACCACCATGACATCGGTCTGGAACCGCTGATAGCCGAAGCGGATGGCCAGGTCGCCCAGCCCGCCCGCGCCGACGACCCCCGCCATGGCGGTGTAGCTGACCAGGGCGATGGCGGTGACCGTCGCGCCGGCGAGGATGCCGGGCATGGCCTCGGGCAGCAGGGCGCGGGTGACGATCTGGAAGGTCGAGCCGCCCATGGCCTGGGTCGCCTCGACCACGCCCTTGTCGACCTCGCGCAGCGCCGTCTCGACCAGCCGCGCATAGAAGGGCGCGGCGCCCACGACCAGAGGCGGAATGGCGCCAGCCACCCCCAGCGACGTCCCGACCAGCAGCACCGTCACCGGCAGCATGACGATCAGCAGGATGATGAAGGGCACCGACCGCAGGATGTTCACCACCAGCGACAGCAACGCATTCACCACCGGATTGGCCGCCAGCCGCCCCTTGCCGGACAGGTACAGCAGTACCCCCAGCGGAATGCCGAACAGCACCGTCAGCGCCATCGACCCGCCGAGCATCAGCAGGGTGTCCCGTGACGCCCGCGCGATCTCGGGCCAGTCGACATTGGCGAAGAAGCCTTCCATCACGCGGCCTCCACGGTGACGCCACGCGCAGTCAGTTGCGCGACGGCCGCCTCGGCGTCGCCGCCTGTGAAGGCCACCACCAGCTGGCCGTAAGGCTCGCCGCGGATACGGCTGATCCGGCCGGACAGAATCGAATAGTCCACGCCCACCGATCGCGCGACGCGGCTCAGTTCGGGCTCATAGGTCGAGCCGCCCCGGAACGTCAGCTTCGCCAGCCGGCCGCCCGGCGGCACATCGGCGGTCTCGAACCCGTCCTCGCCCTCGGCCAGCATGGCGCGGGTCGCGGCGTGTTTCGGGTGCAGGAAGACGTCGGCCGTCGCCCCCTCTTCCACCACCCGCCCGTCTTTCAGCACCGCCACCCGATCGCACACGCGGCGCACCACCTCCATCTGGTGGGTGATCAGCACGATGGTCAGCTTCAGATCGCGGTTCAGCTGGTCGAGCAGCGACAGGATTTCATCGGTCGTCTCGGGATCCAGCGCGCTGGTCGCCTCGTCGCACAGCAGCACGCCGGGTTCGCAGGCCAGGGCCCGCGCAATGCCGACCCGCTGCTTCTGCCCGCCCGACAACTGCGCCGGATGCTTCTTCGCGTGCTCCGACAGCCCCAGCTGTTCCAGCAGGTCCGCGACCCGCCTATCGACCTCGGCCGCCGGCCGCCCCTCGAGGCGCAGGGGGAAGGCGACGTTCTCCGCCACCGTCTTCGCGTTCAGAAGGTTGAAATGCTGGAAGATCATGCCGATCCGCCGCCGCGCGGCGCGCAGCTCGGCCGGCGCCAGCGTCGTCATCTCGCGCCCGTCGACCGTCACCGTCCCGGCGTCCGGCCGTTCCAGCAGATTGATGGTCCGGATCAGGGTCGACTTGCCCGCACCCGACCGTCCGACCACGCCGAACACCTGGCCGCCCTCGACGGTCAGATCAACGGCGTCCAGCGCCACGCGCTCGCCCGCCGCGCTCCGGAAGCGCTTCGTCACTCCCTCAAGACGGATCATCAGTCGGTTTCCAGCGCCTTCGCGGGAATGATGGTGACGCTCTCGCCGCAGCCGCAGGCGTCCGTCTGGTTCGGGTTCCGGAACACGAATTTTGAGGCCAGCTTCGTCGTCTCGTAGTCGAGCTCGGATCCGATCAGGAACAGGATCGACTTGGGATCGACGACGATGGTCGCGCCCTTGTCCGTCACAACCTCGTCCAGCGGCCCGATCTCGTCCGCGAAGGCGAAGGTGTATTCCTGCCCCGCGCAGCCCGCATTCTTCAGCCCGACGCGCAGCGCCTTGTGTCCGCCGGCCTCGGTCAGGGCGCGCACCCGCTCGGCCGCCGCTTCCGTCAGGGTGACGACGGCGGGGCGCGGGCGACGCGGACGAGGGGTGGTCTGAAGCTCGGTCATCGGACGGTCCATCAGAACATGTTCAGGGCCAGCTTGGCCTCGTCGCTCATCTTCGACGCGTCCCACGGGGGATCAAACGTCAGTTCCGCCCGCGCCGAGCGCACGCCCTCGACCTTCTTCACCGCCTCCTCGACCCAGATCGGCATCTCGCCGGCCACGGGACAGCCCGGCGCCGTCAGGGTCATCTCGACCACCACATCGCGGTCGTCGGACAGGTCGACCTTGTAGATCAGGCCCAGCTCATAGATGTCGACCGGGATCTCCGGGTCGAACACCGACTTCAGCGCCTCGATGATGTCGTCCGTCATCCGGTCGATCTCGGCCTGGGCCAGGGCGCTTTTCTGCGGCGCGTCCCAGGCTTCGGCAAAGGCCGCGCTGTCGGCAGTGGGGGTCGTCGGATCGCTCATGCGAAGAACTCACGGGCCTTGATCAGGGCGTCGGCGAAGGCGTCGGCGTCCTCGAGGGTGTTATATAGGGCGAAGCTGGCGCGGGCGCTCGACGTCAGGCCAAAGCGCTTCGCCAGCGGCTCGGCGCAGTGCAGGCCGGCGCGCACGGCGACGCCGTAGCGGTCCATCACCTGGGCGATGTCATGGGCATGCGCGCCGTCGACGGTGAAGGTGAAGATGGCTCCCTTCCCTTCCGCCGTGCCGATCTCGGTCAGCCAGTTCAGGCCGGCAAGTCGCGTCCGCACCCGGTCCATCAGCACCGCTTCGTGAGCCCGGATCGCAGCGGCGTCGAACTGGCCCAGCCATTCGATCGCCGCGCTGAGGCCGATGGCCTCCAGGATCGGCGGCGTGCCGGCCTCGAACCGATGGGGCAGGCCGGCATAGGTCACCGCATCCTCGGTCACCGTGGCGATCATCTCGCCCCCGCCCTGATACGGCGGAAGGGCCTCAAGCGCGGCGCGCTTGCCGTACAGGCCCCCGATGCCGGTCGGGCCGAACAGCTTGTGGCCGGTGAAGACATAGAAGTCGGCGTCCAGCGCCTGGACGTCGGGGCTGCAGTGCACCGCGCCCTGGCAGCCGTCGACGAGGATCAGCGCGCCGGCCGCATGGGCGAGGTCTGCGATGGCGCGGACGTCGTTCACCGTGCCCAGCACGTTCGACATATGCGTCACGGCCACCAGCCGGGTTCGCGGCCCGATCAGCGCCGCCAGCGCATCCATGTCCAGCGCACCGTCGTCGGCGACCGGGGCCCATTTCAGCACCGCGCCGAACCGTTCGCGCAGCATGTGCCAGGGCACGATATTGGCGTGGTGCTCCATCTGGGTGACGACGATCTCGTCGCCCGGCTGGATCGACTGACCGATGCCCGCCGCCACCAGATTGATCGCCTCGGTCCCGCCCTTGGTCCAGATGATCTGCTCAGGGCTTTCCGCGTTCAGGTACCGCGCCACGCTTTCGCGCGCCGCCTCGAACGCCTCGGTCGTCTCATTGGCCAGGGTGTGCAGGCCGCGGTGGACGTTGGCGTAGGAATGCTCCATCGCCGCCGTCAGGGCGTCGATCACCGCCCGCGGCTTCTGCGCCGAGGCGGCCGAGTCCAGATAGACCAGCGGCTTGCCGTTCACCGTCCGCGACAGGATCGGGAACTGCGCACGCGCCGCATAGGGGTCAAAGAGGGTCACAGGCGAGCCGTCAGCCATGCCCGCACCACCTCTCTCGCGCCCTCGTGCGCGATCCGGTCGACGACCTCGATCAGGAAGGCCTCTGTCAGAAGCGCACGGGCCTCATCGGCGGGGATGCCGCGCTGCTGCATGTAGAACAGGGCGCTCTCGTCCAGATTCCCGACCGTATTGCCGTGCGCGCACTGCACGTCGTCGGCATAGATTTCGAGCTCCGGCTTGGCGTCCACCTCGGCCCGCTCGCCGAGGATCAGCGCATGGTGGCCCATCCGCGCATCGGTGCCGTCCGCCCCGCGTTCGACGACGATCTTGCCCTGGAAGACGCCCCGCGCCGTGTCGCGCACCACACCCTTGGTCAGCTGGCTGGTGACGCCGTCGGCCGCGACATGATCGACGACCGTCGTCAGGTCCGCCTGCCGCTCGCCCGACAGCACATAGACCCCGTCCAGTCGCACATCCGCGCCCTGCGCCCGGTGCGTCACCTGGGTCTCGAGCCGTTGCAGCTTCGCGCCCGTCGTCAGGATCGTCTGGCGATAGACGCCGCCCGCCTCGACCTTCACCTGGGCCTGGGTGATCGAGATGGCATCCGCCGGCTCGTCGGCCAGCACCACCCGCGTCACCTCGGCGCCCCGCGCCACGTCCAGCTCCAGCCGGTTGTTCGCCACATAAGCCGAGCCGTGACCCTCATGGCTCTCCAGCAGCAGCAGCTTCGCCCCCGCCCGCACCGAAATCCGCGCCGTCAGGCCGTGGCCCGTCCCCTCGGCGCGCGAGATCAGGCGCAGGCGCACCGTCTTGTCGCCGGAGACCGACATCGCGGTCTCACCCACGGCCCGACCGTTGACGAACACCATGGCCTCGCCGCCCAGCGCCTCGAAGGGGCCACCGCCGACCAGCGGCACCGTCGCCGACGGCGAAGGCGCGGGCGCCTCGCGCAGATGACGGCGCAGGTCGGAGTATTTCCACGCCTCGACGCGACGCGAGGGGAAGCTGGACGCGTCCTTCAGGTCGATGAGCGGCAGGGCGTTCACGCCGCCTCCATCGCGTATTTGTCGTAGCCCTCGGCCTCGAGCTGCAGCGCAAGTTCAGGTCCGCCCGAGGCCACGATCCGCCCCGCGGCCAGCACATGCACCCGGTCCGGTTTGATATAGTCCAGCAGCCGCTGATAGTGGGTGATCACCAGCATGGCGCGGTCGGGCGAGCGCAGGGCGTTGACGCCCTCGGACACGATCCGCAGGGCGTCGATGTCGAGGCCGGAATCCGTCTCGTCGAGGATCAGCAGCGACGGCTCCAGCAGGGCCATCTGCAGGATCTCCATCCGCTTCTTCTCGCCGCCAGAGAAGCCGACATTGAGCGGCCGCTTGAGCATGTCGAAATCCATCTTCAGCGCCGTCGATGCCGCCCGCACCATCTTCAGGAAGGCCGGGGCCGAGACCTCCTCCTCGCCCCGCGCGCGCTTCTGGGCGTTCAGCGCCGTGCGCACGAACGTCAGCGCCGGGACGCCAGGGATCTCGATCGGATACTGGAACGACAGGAAGACGCCCTTCGCCGCGCGCTCGGCGGGCTCCAGACCCAGCAGGTCCTCGCCCTTCCACGACACCGAGCCCTCGGAGGACTCATAGCCGGGCCGTCCGGCCACGGTGTAGCCCAGCGTCGACTTGCCGGCCCCGTTCGGCCCCATGATGGCGTGCACTTCGCCAGCCGGAACGTCGAGCGTCAGCCCCTTGAGGATCGGCTTGTCGCCGACGGAGACGTGGAGGTTGGATATGGAGAGCATTATTGGAGCTGAGACCAGAGGTAGAAGCCGCCGAGCGCGGCGAAGATGAGGATGGGAACGATCAGCTGTTTCAGCAGATCCTTCGTCCTCGCGTGCGGGTCGACCGGAATGGGCGGATAGTGTTTGGCGACGTAGCGCTCCATGGCCGCGGCGCGCTCCTTCGGCGTCCCGGTCATGGTGGCGGCCAGATCGGGGTCCATGTCCGCGGCCGGTTCACTCTCGACGGCCATGTCACCGGGCGGAAAGAGCTCGCCCTCGATCAGACCCGCAGCATCCCAGCGCGCCGCGAGCGCGCGCTGCAACAGCGACACCGTCTGCGCCGACAGGGCGCCGCGCGCCACGAACCACAGCAAGTGGTCGCCGTACTCCTGTGCGCCGTCGGGCAGCTCCTCTGCGTCAGCCAGTGGACCGGGATAGTATTCGAACCCGCTCTCTTCTCCGTCGACGGTGACCGGAACCCAACCTCCACCCCAGTCTGCCAGGCGGAAGTCGGAATGGAACACCACCGTCACGCCGGTCAGATCCATGGTCGCCGCGGCCAGCTCCGCCGGCTCCGGCAGGGCGTCCCGACGGACAATCAGACCACTATCGACGCTCACCCCACGCTCCCTTCCAGACTGATCGCCACCAGCTTCTGCGCCTCGACGGCGAACTCCATCGGCAGCTTCTGCATCACGTCGCGGACGAAGCCGTTGACCAGCAGGGCCACCGCCTCCTCCTGCGACAGGCCGCGCTGCTGGGCGTAGAACAGCTGGTCGTCCGACAGGCGCGTCGTCGTCGCCTCGTGCTCCAGCTGGGCCGAACCATTGCGGGCCTCGATATAGGGCACGGTGTGGGAGCCGCAGTCCTTGCCGATGAGCAGGCTGTCGCACTGGGTGAAGTTGCGCACTCCGGTCGCCTTGGGATGTACCGAGACCAGTCCGCGATACGTCGAGTCCGACTTTCCGGCCGAGACCGCCTTGGCGATGATCCGGCTCTTCGAGTTCTTGCCCAGATGGATCATCTTGGTGCCGGTGTCGGCCTGCTGATGTCCGTTGGTGATGGCGATGGAATAGAATTCGCCCGAGCTCTCCTCGCCCTTGAGGATGCAGGACGGATATTTCCACGTCACCGCCGAGCCGGTCTCGACCTGGGTCCAGGACACCTTCGACCGGTCGCCGCGGCAGTCGGCGCGCTTGGTGACGAAATTGTAGATGCCGCCCTTGCCCTCGGCGTCGCCGGGGTACCAGTTCTGCACCGTCGAATATTTGATCTCGGCGTCGTCCAGCGCGACCAGTTCGACCACCGCGGCGTGCAGCTGGTTCTCGTCGCGCATCGGGGCGGTGCAGCCCTCCAGATAGGAGCAGTAGCTGCCCTTGTCGGCGATGATGAGCGTCCGTTCGAACTGGCCCGTCTGGCTCGCATTGATGCGGAAATAGGTCGACAGCTCCATCGGGCAGCGCACGCCCGGCGGGATGTAGACGAACGACCCGTCCGAAAAGACCGCACTGTTCAGGGCCGCGAAATAGTTGTCCGAGACCGGCACCACCGAGCCGAGATATTTGCGCACCAGATCAGGATGTTCGCGCAAGGCCTCGGAAATCGGCATGAAAATCACGCCGGCCTTGGCCAGCTCGGCCTTGAAGGTGGTAACCACCGAGACGCTGTCGAACACCGCGTCCACGGCATAACGCGCCGCGCCCTCGACGCCCGCCAGCACCTCCTGCTCCTTCAGCGGGATACCCAGCTTGGCGTAGATGGCGAGGATCTCCGGATCGACCTCGTCCAGCGACTTGAGGCCGGCCTTCTCCTTCGGCGCGGCGTAGTAGAACAGGCTCTGGTAATCGACCGGCGTGTATTTCACCGACGCCCAGGTCGGCTCCTCCATCGCCAGCCAGCGCTCATACGCGGCAAGCCGCCATTCCAGCATCCACGCCGGCTCGCCCTTCTTCTCCGAGATGAAGCGCACGATGTCGGCGTTCAGCCCGCGCGGCGCATACTCCGTGTCGATGTCCGAGGTGAAGCCGTGCTCGTATTTCTCGAGGGCGGCGACCGCGTCGATGGTCTTCTGGACAGCAGCCATCAGGCGTCGGCTTTCAGGCGCTCGGCAGCCCGCTGGCGCTGTTTGGCATAGGCCTCGACCCAGGCGGCGGCGAACCGCTTCCAGTCATCCTCGACCGTGCCCCAGCCACCCGAGATGCGGATACCGCCGGTCGCCATATCGATCCGGCCGGTGGCCACGATGGCCCGCGACGGCTTGGTCTTGCCGGACGAACAGGCCGAGCCGGCCGAGACCATCAGACCCATCAGGTCGAGGGTGATCAGCTGCTGCGGGCTCTCCCAGTCGGACACGGCCATGAACAGCGTATTGGGCAGCCGCTCGGCGCCCTCGCCGATGATGGTCGCCCCGGCCGCCTTGACCACAGCCTCGGCCGCGTCGCGCCATGCGGCGTGCGCCTGTGCCGCCGGCAGGTCGCGCGCGGCGCAGACGGCGGCGGCGCCGAAGCCGGTGATCCCCGGCACATTTTCCGTCCCGGCCCGCAGGCCCCGCTCCTGCCCGGCGCCGTGCAGGATGCGAACCGCCTCGCGGCCCTCGGCCATCACCAGCGCCCCGACGCCCTGCGGTCCGCCCAGCTTGTGCGCGGACAGGGTCAGGCTGTCGGCCATGAGGGTACGGATATCGACCGGGATCTTGCCCGCCGACTGGATGGCGTCGACGTGTAGCCAGCCGCCGGCCGAGCGTACCAGCCGCGCCGCCTCGGCGATCGGCTGGATGACGCCGCTCTCGTTGTTGGCGTGATGGATCGCAACCACCGCCTTGCCCGGCTGACCCAGCAGTTGCCGCAGCTTGTTCAGATCGACGACGCCGCGCGCATCGACCGGCAACATCTTGACCGGCTTGCCCGACGCCGTCGCCGCCTCGGCCACGCACGGATGCTCCGTCGCGCTGACGATCAGCCGCTCGCAGCCGGCCGCTATGGCGCTCGCCACAGCCTGGGCGTTGGACTCCGTGCCGCCGCTTGAAAACACGACCGCCGTCGGGTCAGCGCCGACCAGTTCGGCCACGATCGCCCGCGCCGTCTCGACCCGCGCCCGCGCCCGACGGCCCGCCGCGTGGACGGCGTTGGGATTGCCGTTGTCGGCCAGGGCCTCGGCCATCGCCGCCTGGACCTCGGGACGGACCAGACCGGAGGCGTTGTAGTCCAGATAGATGCCGCTCACGCCGCCACTCCAACTTCTTCGGCGGTCGCCCGACGGCGCGCCCCGGTACGGTTCATCACCACATCCTCCAGCGACACGCCCGCCAGATAGCGATGGATTTCGTCGCCGAGGTCCTCCCACAGATTGTGGGTGATGCAGCGTTCACCGGCCATCATACAGCCCTTGGGCGACGAGTGACCGATGCAGCGGGTCGCGCGGATGGGCTCGTCGACCGCCAGCACGATCTCGGCCACGACAGTCTCATGCGCTCCCTTGGCCAGCCGGTAGCCGCCGCCCGGCCCGCGCACGCTCTGCACCAGACCGCTCTTCCGCAGCCGTGCAAACAGCTGTTCCAGATAGCTCAGCGAAATCTCCTGACGTGTCGCGATCTCGGCAAGTGAGACGGCGCGAACCCCGCCCTCGCCCTGTCCGTTCCTGGCCAGATCGGCCATCGCCATCACGGCGTATCGTCCCTTGGTCGACAGACGCATCGCACACCTTCAAAAATCGCGCGCTTTTCAGGGCTCTTGTGCTAGAACCCGCGCCTTCGCAAAGGCGTCGACGCGCAGGCGGGACTTAGAAAGTCCTACTGCTGCGGTCAAGTATTACGCAGGTGCGAAACGACAGTTGAACACGGAATTCGACGCATATGCCTGAAGTCATCCTGCCCGGCGCCTCTGGCCGTATCGAAGGCCGCTACTCGCCGGGCAAGCGCCCGAACGCGCCGATCGCCCTGATCCTGCATCCGCACCCCAAGGCGAACGGGCATATGAACAACCCGGTCACCGTGACCCTGTACCAGCTGTTCCAGAAGCGCGGCTTCGCGACCCTGCGCTACAACAGCCGCGGCGTGGGCAAGTCGCAGGGCGAGTTCGACAGCGGCATTGGCGAACTGGCCGACGCGGCCACCGCCCTCGACTGGCTCCAGTCCAACAACCCCGGCGCCTCCCAGACCTGGGTCGGCGGCTATCAGTTCGGCGCCTATATCGGCATGCAGCTGCTGATGCGTCGCCCCGAGACCGACGGCTTCATCTCGGTTTCGCCGCCGTCGAACATGTACGACTTCAGCTTCCTGGCCCCCTGCCCCGCCTCGGGCCTCTTCCTGCACGGCACGGCCGACACCGTCGTCCCCCCCGTCGAGGTCGAGCGCGTGGTCAACAAGCTGCGCACCCAGAAGGGCATCATCATCGACTATGAGCTGGAAGAGGGCGCGACCCACTTCTGGCAGGACCACATCGGTGCGGTGGAGACCCGCGTTGGCGCCTATCTGGACAAGCGGCTGACGGAAAAGCCGGCCTAGGCAGACTTCCGCTCCCACGGGGCCAGCGCCAGCAACAGCGCGGTCAGGCTCAGATACATCAGCACAATGCCGGCGAGATCGCCCGCGCCATGCTGCTCCCCCATGTTCAGAGCGATGGCCGCTGCGCCGCAGCCTATGACGGCGGCGATGAGACAGGCGGTGTTGGGCATGATCCAGCGCGCGTCAGGGCCCGGATCGGCGCGACGCATCATCGTCCGCACCCACAGGGCCGCCGTCAGAAGCCAGGCCAAGACCAGCGGCGGCATGACGATCCAGGCGAAGGACACATTGACCAGGCCTATGGTCTCCTTGGACACCCGCAGGTCGTCGCCCAGCTGGGACGCCAGCCAGATCGCCGAACCGAGCTGCAAGGTGGTCCAGCCGGCAAGGGCTGTGATGACAAAGCGGTCGGGACGCCGGCTGGCCGCCCAGATCAGCCACAAGACGACAAACGCTCCGAAGAGGAGGGTATCGGTATGACCGAACATGCCGTGGCCGCTGACGATGGCGGGTGTGTCACTGGACTTCACCCCGGCGTAGTAGCTCCAGAGGAAGCCGGGGCCTTCCAGCAGCGAACGCAACAGCACGCGGATGTAGGTCGAACCGGTCGTGAAAACCGCAAGCAGGGTCACAAGCAGCAGCTTGTCGCGCCAGAGCGGGAACCTGTAGGTCATATGTGCTTCCTCCCTGAGGGGAAGATGCTGGCTCAATCTGAGCGGTGTCAAGTTAAATGGCGACAACAGTGCAATCGGCTCAACCCTATCACCACGGCGACCTGCGCGCGGCCTTGATCCGCGCCGCACTTGAGGCGTTCGAAAGGGAAGGCTCAGAGGGGGTGAGCCTGCGCGGGCTGGCGGAGACCGTCGGCGTGTCCCGAAGCGCGCCCTACAGCCATTTCCGGAGCAAGCGTGAGCTGATGGCGGCTATCGCCGAGGTCGGATATGAGCGCTTCGTGGCCGAGATGGAGCGGGTCGACGACGACGCGAACGATCGCGAGCGTTTCCTCGCGATCGGAGAGGGTTATCTGCGGTTCGCACTGGAGAACCCCGGCCTGTTCAAGCTGATGTTCAGCGCCGACCTGGCCTTGCTGAAGGGCGTCGGGGACCTCGAAAACAAGAGCGCGCGCGCCTTTGGCGTCTTTCAGCAGGGGTTGAATGCATTCCTCATCCACGGCGGCGGGGCAGCGTCCGCCTCAACCGCACTGCAAACACTGGCGTGGAGCAGCGTCCACGGCCTGACTTTCCTTCTGCTCGAGGAACGCCTGCCCGTTCGCCCGGAGCAGCCGATCGTTCTGATACGTGAGGTCACCGGCCTGTTCGCCGACATGGCCGAGGCGTGGCTCTCCTCTGCGCGTCAGTAGAGCAGATACGGCCGCCGCAGCGCCACCCACGCCGCCTCGTCCGGCCCGGCCAGCGCCTCCAGATCGGCCGGTGTCGCCGCCGGGTCGTCGACCCATTCGCGCAGCCCGGGCCCGCCGTTGATCACATCGATGGCCAGCTTGTCGAACACGTATTCGTACGGGAAATCCCGCCACAGGGCGTAGTCCGGATACAGCCGACGGATCGCCTTGAAGCCCAGGGCCTGCAGCCGCCACGGCCGGAACGCGGCATGGTCATAGGCCGGGTCGTCGACGTGGATCTGCACACCGTTGCACAGCTGGTGCACGTGCTTGTGGAAGGTCGGCTCGAACCAGCAGTCGCGCAGGCGACAGCCCTCCAGCCACTCCGGCGCAAAGGCCTGCATCTCGGCGATCACCGCGCGGGCGTCGATGTCCGGGGCCCCGAACAGCTCCAGCGGCCGGGTCGTGCCGCGCCCCTCGGACAGGGTCGTCCCCTCCAGCATCACCGTGCCGGCATAGGCCCGCGCCATCGACAGGTTGGCGGCATTGGGGCTGGGGTTGATCCAGCTGCGCTCGCCGATCGGCCAGCCGAAGCCCGGCCCCTGATCGGGCGCCCAGCCCTCCATCTCGATGACCCGGTACTCCACATCCAATTTGAAATGGTCGATGAACCAGCGGCCCATCTCGCCAAGGGTCATGCCGTGCCGCATCGGCATAGGCCCGGCCCCGACGAAACTCTCCCAGCCCGTCAGCAGGGTCGTGCCCTCGACCGGCCGTCCGGCGGGGTTGGGGCGGTCGAGCACCCACACCGCCTTGCCGTGCTTCGCCGACTCTTCCAGAACGTAGAGCAGCGTCGTCACGAAGGTGTAGATGCGGCAGCCCAGGTCCTGCATGTCGACCAGCAGGACATCGAATGTCCCCATTGCCTGCCCCGTCGGACGGCGCACCTCGCCATAGAGGCTGAACACCGGGATGCCGTGCCGCGGGTCGGTGAAGTCCGGCGACTCCATCATATTGTCCTGCAGGTCGCCCCGCATGCCGTGCTGCGGCCCGAACGCCGCCGTGACGTTCAGGTCGGGACAGGCCATCAGCGCGTCCAGCGAATGCGTCAGGTCCGCCGTCACCGAGGTCGGATGCCCCAGCAAGGCGACCCTGCGGCCCTTCAGATCCGCCCGCAGTGCGGGCTCGGACAGGAGGCGATCGATGCCGAATTTCATGCGGGCTCCGGAGGCGGCAGGGTCAGGGCGAACGAGTCGGGATGGTGAAAGTCGGGCTTACCCGGCGCATGGGCCAGAGCCCAGTAGGAGATGCCGCCGTCAATATCCTCAATGACTGCGGCCAAGCCGATGCGGAGTGCCCCCGGCGGGACCTCGATCAGGGCTTCCAGGGTGACCCAGGCCTCGGTCGCCTCGAGGTTCAGGACCTGCGCCCGTTCGTCGGCCGGCGCCATCCCCGACCGATAGCCCTCGAACGTGTAGCTGGCCCAGGCGCCCGACGGGGAAAGATTGAACTCGCGGTAGCCGTCGTCCGTGGGCGCGAAGGCTTCGAAACACGTGTGCCGCCAAAGCCCGTCGGCTCGATCCGGCTCAGCCGCCCCCGGCCACCGCACACGACCGACATGGCCGAATACGGTGTAACGCAGCCAGATGAAGTCCTCGCGTCGCTCGATATCGACCTCGATCCGGTCGACATGGGCGGACGGCATGTCCGGGTGCGGCGTCAGGGTGACCAGCATCCTCCCTCGATAGCGCCCGCTTGACGCCGGTCAATGGCGGCGGCAAACCATCCGTCATGATCGCCCGCCGCGTCCGCACCGGCCTGTATTATCGCCCGCTGAAATAGCGAGCGGCCGCGATCCCCTGCGCCGCACCTTCCCCGGCGCGCAAACTCCCATGACGCCCGCCGGCATCCCTGCTAACGGAGCCGCCATGACCGAGCCCGCCTTCAAGTCCGACTTCCTGAAAACCCTTCAGGCGCGCGGCTACATTCATCAGATCACACACCCGGCCGAGCTCGACGCCGCGACCGTCGCCGGCGTGGTCACCGGCTACATCGGCTTCGACGCCACCGCCCCGTCGCTGCACGTCGGCAGCCTGATCCAGATCATGATGCTGCGCCGTCTCCAGCAGGCCGGCCACAAGCCAATCGTCCTGATGGGCGGGGGCACCACCAAGGTCGGCGACCCGACCGGCAAGGACGCCTCGCGGCCCCAACTGACCGACGAAACGATCCAGTCGAACATCGCCTCGATCAAGACGGTGTTCGAGAAATTCCTGACCTTCGGCGACGGCCCGACCGACGCCGTGATGCTCGACAACGACGCCTGGCTGTCGACCTACGGCTATGTCGAATTCCTGCGCGAATACGGCACGCATTTCACCATCAACCGCATGCTGGCCTTCGACTCGGTCAAACTGCGGCTGGAACGCGAACAGCCGATGACCTTCCTCGAGTTCAACTACATGCTGATGCAGTCGGTGGACTTCCTGGAGCTGAACCGCGCCCGCGGCTGCACCCTGCAGATGGGCGGGTCAGACCAGTGGGGCAACATCGTCTCGGGCGTCGACCTGGTGCGTCGCGTGGACCAGAAGGCCGCTTTCGGCCTGACCACCCCCCTGCTCACCACCGCCTCGGGCGGCAAGATGGGCAAGACCGCCCAGGGCGCCGTCTGGCTGAACGCCGAACAGCTGAGCCCGTATGACTACTGGCAGTTCTGGCGCAACGTCGACGACGCCGACGTGGGCAAATTCCTGCGCCTGTTCACGGACCTGCCGCTGGACGAGGTCGCCCGGCTGGAGTCGTTGGACGGCGCGGCGATCAACGACGCCAAGAAGGCCCTCGCCGACGCCGCGACCACAATGCTGCACGGCGCCGATGCCGCCGCCACGGCCCGGGCCGCGGCCGAAGGCGCGTTCGAGCGCGGCACCCTGTCCGCCGACCTGCCCACCGTCGAACTGGCTGCGGACGAAGTCATCGGCGCCATGATCGCCGCCGTCACGACCAGGGCCGGCCTGACCGCCTCCAACGGCGAGGCCCGACGCCTCGCCCAGGGCGGTGGCTTGCGCCTGAACGACGCGGCCATCGCAGACGGCGCCCGGCTGATCGAGGCGTCGGACGTCAACGCCGACGGCGTACTGAAACTGGCCGCCGGCAAGAAGAAGATCGTGCTGGTCAAACCCATCTAGATTCCGCTCATCCCGGCGTCCCGGAGGGCGGCGCGTAGCAGTCAAAGCCGGGACGCAGTACTTTGGGTGACGGGTGGCGGAGCGGGTCGCGTTGACGATAGTCCTGAAGCGATGGCGTCAGGCTGGACAGAACTGGGTGTCCCGGCTTTCGCCGGGATGAGCGGAGAATGGGAATGCCGGACATCACCGAAGGCCAACAAGCCCCCGCGTTCGACATGGCCACGGCCGGCGGCGGGCGCGTGTCGCTGGACAGCCTCAAGGGCCGCAAGGTCGTGCTCTATTTCTATCCAAAGGCCGACACCCCGGGCTGCACCAATGAGGCGCGGGACTTCTCCGAACACATTGACGCCTTCGCCGCCGCCGGCGCCACCGTCATCGGCGTCTCCCGCGACCCCGTGAAGAAGCTCGATCGCTTCAAGACGAAATACGACCTCAAGGTCGTCCTCGCCTCCGACGAGCCCGAGGCCGTCACCGAGGCCTGGGGCGTCTGGGTCGAGAAGAAGCTCTACGGCCGCGAATACATGGGCATCGAGCGCGCCACCTTCCTGATCGACGGCGCCGGCGTCGTCCGCCGTGTGTGGCGCAAGGTCTCGGTCAAGGGCCATGCAGCCGAAGTGTTGGCGGCCGTTCAATCGCTCTGAGCACGGATCGTCTGACGGCGGCGGAGATGTAACGGCCGTTACATAGATTCGCGAACTGCCTCTCCAGATTCGCGGACTCGCCCATCAAGCGAATAAAGGCGACGAATACCGCCGTTATTCGCGCGAAGACCGGGCAAGGTGGTTAACAAGTCGTGAACAGACTTGTACCCAAGCTGTACCTTGGCGCATAACGCCCCGTTCGTACGTGGGGGCGTTGCGTGATGACCGAACAAGAGCCGACTGTCAGGCGGTCTCTGATCGGAAAGTGGTTTCCGACCCGATATCTCTACCTGCGCGACGGCGAGTCCGTCCGGGCCTGGGCGCTGACGCCCGGCAAACAGGCGCTGGGGGCCGTGGCTGCCGTCCTGCTGGGCGGCTGGACGGCCATGGCCTCGGGCAGCATGATTTTCGACATGGTGGCGCAGAGTCAGACGGATCGCACCGTCGCCCGCGCCCGCGCCGCCTCCGAGCGGATGAACGCCGACCTGCAGGCGCGGCTGGACAGCGCCGTGGTGCGCATGACCGCCACCACCGGCTCGCTCGACGAAATGGCCCAGATGGTCGAGCGCCGCCACGCGGCCCTGACCCAGGTAATGGGCATGTTCCGCGGCGTCGACGGCGCCGAACAGGCGCTGCGCCCGGCCCCGGCCCTCAATCCCGACCGCTCCTCGCCGGTCCAGCGCATGATCGCCGTGCGCATGGATCAGGAGCGGCTGATCGCCCGGGCCGAGACCGAGGCCCAGACCCGCGCCGAACGCCTGCGTCTGGCCTTCCGCCTCGCCGGCCTGAACCCGGCCGCCTATACGCCGCATGATGCCGCCCTGGGCGGACCGCTGGTCGAGGCGCGCGATCCCCGGGCGCTGGCCGCTGTACTGGATGTCGACGAGGCCTTCGCCGTGCGCATCCGCAACGCCGCCGACAACCTGTCCGACATGCGGTCCCTGGCCAATGCGGCCGAGAGCATGCCCTTCCGCCGCCCGACGGCCGCCCGCACCACCTCGGGCTTCGGCGTCCGCTTCGACCCGTTCAACGGCCGCCCCGCCCTGCATCAGGGTCAGGACTTCGCCGCTCCGCTGAACACGCCCATCTACGCCCCGGCTCCCGGAATCGTGTCTTTCGTCGGCGTACGTTCAGGGTATGGCAACACCGTTGAGATAGATCATGGACGCGGTTTCAAGACGCGCTACGCCCACCTGAACGCCACGGCGGTCCTCCCCGGCCAGCGGATCAAGCTTGGTCAGCGTGTCGGCGCCATGGGAACCACAGGACGCTCCACGGGCGTGCATCTGCATTACGAAGTGTGGATGGACGGCCGCCCCCAAAACCCCGCCCGCTTCATGAGAGCCGGAGACCAACTTGTTCAACAAGACTAAATCCCCCGCCCCGTCGCCCCAGCCCCGCGCTGACAACGGCTCGTCCATCCCGCCGCTTCCCGACCTGCCCATGCC